>NZ_JANSJN010000050.1:0-19679 GCF_047462555.1 Synechococcus sp. B60.1 | reverse complement strand
AAAGTTGCCCGTCAGCGTAAAGACTGGCAACACAAGGTTACCTCAGAGATTGCGCGTCGTTATGACATCGGGGTAACCGGTCGCGTTAGCGGGACGGAGTCCTTAAAGCTCAACGTCAAGAACATGACCCGTCAAGCTAAGGGCAAAGGGAAGAAACATAAGGCCGGACTAAACAAGTCTATTTTGTCGGTGGGGTTTGGTACGCTGAACCAAATGCTGACCTACAAAATTGAGCAGAAAGGTGGTCTGGTCTTGTTTCTTCCCACGCAAACCCTCAAGCCGTCTCAGCGCTGTCCGTTCGCGTCAGCGGGACGGAGTCCTTAGTGCGGTGCTGTTCACAAGGAGTGGGCAGAGCTCAGTAACCGTTACCATGTCTGTTCTGCCTGTGGGTTTGCGATACCGCGGGACAGGGGGACGGTGATGGTACTGTACAACGTTGCTACTAATCAGCAACCGGGGTTGGGAACCAGCCTCGTGAGTCTTGGATGCTTCAGCTCTACTTCAGAGACCCGGTACACGGGATCTATGAAGCAACTGGGGCAGAAGAAGAGACAAAAGCTCTGCTGTCAAGCGGGTGAGGAAACCCCACCCGCCTACGCGGTGGGGTAGTTCATGTGGGAGCACTCCTACAAGCTAAGAAGAATCCCCTGGCTTACCCCTGCGCGAAAGCAAGCTATGGCAGGGGAGAGAGGGTCAAGGCTAGTGGGTTGACACTCCTCCGACTTTAGTCGGGGGAGTCTTACGCAGTCCACAGACAGACTTGCAAAGGCGCTCTCAAGACGCCCCTAGACGGTTCCTTGGAACCCAGTCTCAAGGTTCCGCTCACTTGTTGACTTACAGCACTGTCCGGGTCTTTCACCGGGGTGGGTACTTACATTGGCGAGCGACTCAAGTCGCTCAAGGACTCCGTCCCGCTAACGCGAACGGGCTTTTCCGCCCCGTACTAAATTAGGGGGCTACCCAGCTGCCCCGCTGTGTCGATGCGTCTGCTTCGGCAAGAGGCAGCTCCGGCAGAGGTGCTGGCTGAGGGAAAAAGTCGATGACCTCCCAGGTCTTGGCATTGGGAGAGGGATGGGCCAATAGCCACCGTTCGGGCAGGGTCTTGGGCTCTGCTTCCTCAGGGGAAGGGGAACTTTGCGCCTTCTGGTGGGCCAGGGTGAGCCGGAAGGGATTCCCCTGGCGGCGGTAGGGGCGGCGGGATCCCGGCGGCTTGACAATTAGGGTGTAGGTGCCGCTGAGGTGGTGGCCTTCCAGTTTCTCTCCTGAGGCCAACAGCAGGGGTTCACGGCGATCCTGACGGATTTGGACATCCTGCACTTCCAGACGGGCTGCCAAGCGGTCGCCGCCCACCAGAGAGGCAACCGCCCCAGCCGGGTGGGAGATCTGGTAGGCCAGCGCCTGCTGCACAACCGGCTTGGGGGGACGGGGGCCACAGCCCCCCAGTAACCCCAACAGTCCAATAGCTAGGAGGCTCATCAGGCAACGCAGGCTATTGCGCAGGGCCTGCCCCCTGTGGCGCCGGCCTCTCTCCAGTTTTGCCATGGCCTCCCCCTGAGCGATCCCTGTTGGCATCGTGGCCAAGCCCCTCAGACGACTGCCACGGTGGGGTGCTGCTTCAAGTACTCGGTATTGACTCCCGACTCGCGGGTGAGAGCCACCAGGCCGGTGCGGGCGATCTCGCGAATGCCAAAGCTGGTCAACATCTTGATAATCGCCACCATTTTGCCCGGATCCCCTGTCACTTCCAAAGTCAAAGACTCTTCCGCCACATCCACAATCCGGGCGCGGAACATCTGCGCCACGTCCATAATGGCGGAGCGGGTTTCGATGCTGGCGTTGACCTTGACGAGCATCAGCTCCCGTTCCACACAGGGGACATGGGTAATGTCGGTTACTTTCAGCACGTCGATCAACTTGTAGAGCTGCTTGGTCATCTGCTCCACATCGTGCTCATCCCCCTGCACCACCATGGTGATGCGGGAGATGCCAGGCCGCTCGGTAGGGCCGACGGTGAGGCTGTCGATGTTGAAGCCGCGACGGGCAAACATGCCGGCGATGCGGGTTAAGACCCCGGGCTGATCCTGCACAAGAGCGCTGAGGGTGTGTTTCACGGCAGCCACAGAAGGAGGTAGGAAAAATCCAAATACTCAGTGGAATTAAGATGGCGATAAGCAAATTTTACGCCAGTTTCGCAGCAATGTTCTGACGGGAGCTCTGGGGATCCCTTCGACATCGCTAGCCAAGGGATCCGGCCTCCCCGTCCGGGAGCTGCCGCAAAGATCGATGCGCCTGTTCCTGCAAAACTAGGTTGTGGTGTTGGCGGCTGACCTGCAAGGCAGCTTGCCAACTGGAAATAGCCGTTGCCCTATCTCCCATATTCTCGTAGGCCAACCCCCGACCGTACAAGCCGTACTCGTCGGCGGGATCCCCGAGGTTGCCGTCCGCTTCCAAGCGAAAGGCCTGGTCGTAATCGTCGAGGGCAGCTTTGATCTCCCCCAGCTCGTAGAGAAGATTGCCCCTGATGTAGAGAACGTGGGGTTGGCAGGGTTCTGCCTCTAGGCTGCGGCTGAGGTCGGCAATGGCCTCGTCATAGCAATCGGCCCAAGCATAGGCAACGCCCCGCCGATAGTAATGGGCCGGAGAGGGATCCCAGCGGATGGCCTGCGACCAATCGGCCACAGCCGTCTCCCATTCTCCCAGGTAGCCGTACAGCGTAGCGCGGCAGGCATAGGCGGGCGCCAAGGTGGGATCCCGACGAATGGCCTCGTCCAGGTGGGTTAGAGCTGAAGGCAGGGATCCCTGTTGCATGAGCAGGTTGGCCAAGCGGAGGTGGTGGGGGGCGTTGGGGTGTAGGCGCACCAGCTCGGTCAACTCCGCCGTTGCCCCCTGCAGATCCCCTTGCGACTGGCGAATCAGGCCGCGGTAAAGGTAAGGTTCTGGCCGGCGCGGGGCCAACTGGGTGGCCTGGTCGAAGTCCGCCAGCGCCTGGGGAAGTTGGCCGAGTTCGAGGTAAACTTGGCCCCGCAGAAGGTGGGCGTTGGCCAGTCGGGGATCTAGCTGCAGTGCCAGGTTGAGCTGCTCGACGGCCCCCATCAGATCCCGGTTCAGCCACCGTTCGCGACCGCGGTTGTAGGCCAAGATGGCGGGGCGGGTGAAGGCAGAAATGGCTGCCGCACTGGCCAGACCCATCACCGCCGAGAGGCGATCCTGCCGCCAACTGGCCAGGCCCCCCAACAGCAGGGCAGCCGCGACCAACAGGCGCAAACCGGCAGAGTCGTGGGCTTTGAGCATGGCATCAACCCGGAGCCGTTTGAATCTGTTTTTCTGATTCTGCCTGATTGGGCAGCGAGAAACACAGGGGGATAGCTTGGTGGCCCCGCACTGCGGGGCGGAAGAGCCCGAAGGCAGCTTTAGTTGCTCTCCCATCGCGCCAGGGAGCCGGAGGCCTTAGCAAGCACCTAGTACTGTGGAAGACCCAACCAGTGCAGAGCGTGGGGGCGTTGCTCAGCAAAGTCAGCAGAACCTCAGGGCTTTACGAACCTAGGGGATCTCTCTTCGTTCAGGCTGGATCGAGATAAGAAGGAAGGGGATCCCTGCTGTTTCCTTATTGGGTGGAATCGGCATTCTAGGCCCAGAGCATCAGCCGCAGCTCATAGGGATCGTGCATATCGGGGTGAAAGGGCAACAAGCGGATGGCCAGCCCCTGTAGGCCGCTGGCCTCGTAGCGAATCTGGCCGGAGAAGATGGCGCGATCCTCCACCGTCTCCACGTAGCGCAGGGGAGTTGCCTGGCCGTTCTGGATCTGGCCGTTGTCGTCCACCGGCCCCTGGTAGGCCTGGACGATCACGTCCTGCGGCTGCAGGGATCCCAGCCGCACCTCGACAGTCACCGTAAGGGGATCCCGGGCCATCACCACTTGGTCATCTTGCGCCGAGGGGAGGCCGGCGGCGGAAGCTTTCTTCGGGGTTTCAATCTGGACATTGAGGACCCGAATGTTGTACCAGTTCTCCTGCAAATGATTGCGCCAGCGGGTGAACTGGCGAGCCGACTCGAAGTTATCGCGGCGCATGCGGTCGAAGTAGTTACTGAGGGGGATGTAGGCCCGCTCGGCATACTCCAGTACCATGCGCTGCGTGCTGAAACGGGGGCAATTGAGGCAAATTGCCTGCTTCATGCGCTGAATCCAGGCGTGGGGCAGGCCATCGCTGCCGCGCTGGTAGAAGAGAGGGGCAACCTCTTGTTCCAGCAGGTCGTAGAGGGCATTCGACTCCACCTCATCTTGGTAGGCGCGATCCTCGTATTCCTCGCCGCGGCCAATGGGCCAGCCGGTCTGGTAGTAATCGGCCTCATCCCACCAGCCATCCAAAATGCTCAGGTTCTGTCCACCGTTGGCCGCCGCCTTCATGCCACTGGTGCCGCTGGCCTCGCGGGGGCGTAGGGGGGTGTTTAGCCACACATCTACCCCGGCCACCATCAGGCTGGTGACGTACATGTCGTAGTCTTCGATAAATACCAGCCGCTGGCGAAACTCTGGCTGGCGCGACACCTGCACAATTTGCCGGATCAGCTCCTTGCCTGGGTTGTCGCGGGGGTGGGCCTTGCCGGCAAAGATAAACTGCATTGGGTACCGGGGATGGTTGAGCAAGGCCTTGAGCCGTTCCAAGTTGTGAAACAGGAGGGTGGCCCGCTTATAGGTGGCAAAGCGGCGGGCAAAGCCAATCGTGAGCACTTCCGGGTTGAGGGCTTCAGAGGCCCACTGAATTTCCACCGCTGAGGCCGCCCGCTTTTGCAGTTGCTCCACCAGACGCTCGCGGGTGAAGGTGATCAGGCGGGAGCGGCTGCGCTCGTGGGCCCGCCACAGCTCCCCATCCGGGATCCGATCCACTTTCTGCCACAGGGGATCCGAGGGAGGAGCCTCCGCCCAATCTGGCCCCAGGTAGCGGTCGTAGAGAGCTTGGTTCTCCTCCCCTACCCAGGTGCGGGCATGCACCCCGTTGGTGATGGAGGTAATCGGTACTTCCTCCAGCGGGATCCCGGGCCATAGCCGGCTGAACATCTTGCGCGAGACCGCCCCGTGCAGCTTGCTGACGCCGTTGACAAACGAGGCCATGTTGATGGCCAGCACCGCCATGCTGAAGGGGGACTGGAAGTCGCCGGTGTTTTCGCGGCCCAGGGCCAAAAAGCGCTCCCGACTCAGGCCCATCTGGCTGTAGTAGAAGCCGAGGTAGTAGTCAATTTTGTCGGGCGGGAACAGGTCGATCCCGGCGGGTACCGGCGTGTGGGTGGTAAACATCTGGCTGGACTTGGCCACCTGCCAGGCCTCTTCAAAGCTCAGCCCCTGCTCCAGCATCAACAGGCGGATGCGCTCCACGGCCAAAAAAGCCGAGTGCCCCTCGTTCATGTGGTAGACGGTGGGATGGATGCCAAGGGCGCGCAAAGCCCGCACGCCGCCGATGCCCAGCATGATCTCCTGGTGGATGCGCACGTCCTGGTCGCCGCCGTACAGCTCATCGGTGATGTCTTGGTCGTACTGGCTGTTGGGCTCGATGTTGGTGTCCAAAAGATACAGAGGCACCCGCCCCACCATCGCCTTCCAGATGCGGGCAAACACCTTGCGCTTGGGGTAGTCCACCTCAATGCGAATCTCGCGGCCCTCCGCATCCCGCTGCAGCTCCAGGGGCATGTTGAAGAAATCGTTCACAGGGTAGCGCTCCTGCTGCCAGCCGTCGGGGTTGAGGTACTGGCGAAAATATCCCTTTTGGTAGAGCAGGCCCACGCCCACTAGCGGCAGGCCTAGGTCGCTGGCTGCCTTGAGGTGATCCCCGGCCAAAACCCCCAGGCCCCCTGAGTAGATGGGCAAACAATCGGCCAGCCCAAACTCGGCTGAAAAATAGGCGTAGCACTCCCCTTCCACCGCTTGGGCCGAGCGATACTTGCGGTACCAGGTGTCTTCCTGCAGGTAGCTCTGGAGCTGTTGGCTGGCCCGTTCCAACTGGGCCAAAAAGCCGGGATCCTCCGCCAGCTCGTCCAGCCGCTCCTGCCGGATCTGCCCCAACAAAGCCACCGGGTTGTGGCCACAGGCATCCCACAGATCCGGATCCATGCGCCGGAACAGGCTGCGGGTTTCCACGTTCCAACTAAAATGCAGGTTATAGGCCAGCAAGCGCAGACTTTCCAGAGCAGCCGGCAGGTAGGGAGTAACCTTAAACGTGCGTAACGGCTTCATAGTTAGGACGCGTGCAGGTCGCCACTGCCAAGCTACCCTGACCTCGGCGGGAGAGCACAGTTTTTTACAGCTTCTTTCGAGTTGAAGGCCGGGATCCTGCCTAGGTACCACCTGCCACCTCCAGGGAACCAAGGCATAGCGCATTCCTTGTTACATATGGATCTAACTGCACCCCTGGCCGACACCATTGCTGCCATTGCCACCGCTGTGGTGCCCGAGCAGGGCAGCATTGGCATTGTACGCCTTTCCGGCTCGCGGGCTTTGGCCATTGCCCAGGCCATCTTTACCCCCGCCCGCCGCAACGCTACCTGGGAGAGCCATCGCCTCCTCTACGGCTGGATCCACGATGAGAAGGGCCAGCGGTTGGACGAGGCCCTAGCCGTCTGGATGCAGGCCCCCCGCTCCTATACCCGCGAGGACGTGGTGGAGCTGCATTGTCACGGCGGCATCATGGTGGTTCAGGCCACGCTGCAGCAGTGCCTGCGCCAAGGGGCACGGCTGGCGCAGCCGGGGGAGTTCAGCCTGCGCGCTTTCTTGAACGGACGCATCGACCTCACCCAGGCCGAAAGTGTGGCCGATCTGGTGGCGGCCCGCTCCCCCCAGGCAGCCCAGATGGCGCTGGCGGGGCTGCAGGGCAAATTGGGACAGTCCATCCGCGCCCTGCGCCAGGAGCTGCTGGGCTTATTGGCCGAGATCGAGGCGCGCATCGACTTTGAAGAGGATCTGCCCCCTCTGAATGTCCCGGCTTGGCAGGCCCGGCTGCAAGCCATCCAGGCCCAGATGCAGGCCCTGCTGGCTACCGTCGAGCGGGGGCAACTGCTGCGCACCGGCGTGAAGGTGGCCATCGTCGGGCGGCCCAATGTCGGCAAGTCCAGCCTGCTCAACGCCTGGTCGGGCCAAGACCGCGCCATCGTCACCGACCTGCCCGGCACCACCCGCGACGTGGTGGAATCCCAGTTGGTGGTGAGAGGGATCCCCGTCCAGCTTTTGGATACTGCCGGCATTCGCGCCACCGACGATCCCGTGGAACGTCTGGGGGTGGAGCGTTCCCAACGCCTAGCCCAAGCTGCCGATGTGCTGCTGCTGGTCATCGACGCCCAAGCCGGCTGGACGGACGCCGACGCCGCCATCTACGAGTCCATTCGCCACCGCCCCCTCATCTTGGTCATCAACAAAACCGACCTCGCCCCCCCCGACGGGATCCCCCTCCCCGCCGAGATCTCTTACCGTGTCGCTGCCGTTGCCGCCCAAGGCCAAGGGATCCCGGAGCTGGAAGAGGCCTTGGAGCAGCTTGTTACCCAGGGGCGGCCCCAGCCCAACCTGGAGGTGAGCCTTAACCAGCGCCAGGCCGCCGCTCTCCGCCAGGCCCAAGCCAGCCTGGAACAGGTGATCCAGGCTATGCAGGCGCAGCTCCCCCTCGATTTCTGGAGCATCGACCTGCGGAGCGCCCTGCACGCCCTTGGCCAAATCACCGGCGAGGAGATCTCCGAAGCGGTGCTGGATCAGATCTTCAGCCGCTTCTGCATTGGCAAGTAAGTGCTTACTAACTCATACTCACTCTGAGTTTGTGTTAGTATGGGCTCAGTCGGGAATCGGCAGGCCGAGGGCCGCAGCGGATCCCGGATAATGGAAACACAACTTGGGAGGTTGGCTATGGTTACCGCCGCAAAAACCCGTCTCTACTCCACCCAGATCGACTTGCCGGCCGAGACCCGTGCGCAACTGGTGGAGTTGCTCAACCAGTCCTTGGCCGACACGCTGGATCTGAAAACCCAGGTGAAGCAGGCCCATTGGAACGTCAAAGGCATGAACTTCATCGCCCTGCACGAGATGTTCGACACCTTTGCCGGCACCCTGGAGAACTACGTAGACATGCTGGCGGAACGGGTTACGGCTTTGGGGGGCATCGCCCGCGGTACCGCTCGCATCGTCGCCCAAACCTCGAGCTTGCCTGAATACGACCTAACGGCTGAGGAAGGTCGGGCTCACCTGCAGGCTTTGGCGGCCCGCTACGGCCAGTATGCGGCTGCTGTCCGCCGCAACATCGACCGCACCACCGAGCTGGGGGATGCCGATACCGCCGACCTGTTTACCGAGATCTCGCGCCAGATCGACAAAGATCTCTGGTTCATCGAGGCTCACCTGCAGGCGTAACGCTGGCGAGGCAAATCTAAGGCAAGCGGGATAGGCAAAATGGGCGTCAACGCTCCCCTCCTTTACTTGGTGGCTTTGACCAGTATCCTCAGCGTGGTGGGCTACTTCGTCCTGCGTGAGGTGCTGCGGGTGCGGGCCCAGGAAAAAGTCATCCGCGAGCTGCAGCCCCGCCTGAGCAAAGGCAAGGGATCCCCACAGGAGCACTATGAGCTGGGCAGCGTCTATCTGCAGAAGCGCCTCTACGACCAGGCCATCCTCCAGCTCAAAAAAGCTCTAGAGGTGGCCGGGGAGAACATTCCCCCTGTCTGCAACGCCCTTGGCTTTGCCTACTTCAGCCAGGGGCAGTACGACCTGGCCATCCGCTACTACAAAGACGCAGTAGCAGCGGATCCCGGCTATGTGACCGCTTGGAACAACCTGGCCCATGCCTACGAGAAGAAAAATCTCTACGGCCCCGGCCTAGAGGCCTACGAGACGGTGCTGAAACTGGATCCAAAGAATGCCATTGCCAAGCGCCGCGCCGGATCCCTGCGCAGACGTTTGCAGCCCAGCCCCCGCGGCTGACCACGTTTTATCTGTATAGATGTCTGTGCAGATATGTATAAATACTTATGGCAGCTTGCCTATCGATTTTAAGATTACAACATCATAAACATTGGTGAGTGACTCAAGTCACCCGAAGGCTTTTCCGCGTTGCCTGGGCTGGTATTATGTCTTAAAAAACGAGAGGCCATTTCATGGATGCACAATCGGTGGCACCTGTGGTTCTGGTAATCCTGGATGGCTGGGGTTATCGCGAGGCCCCTGATGGCAACGCTGTCCTGGCCGCCCGAACCCCTGTTGTGGATAGCCTATGGGCTACCTACCCCCATACTCTGCTTCAAGCTTCGGGGCGAGCCGTGGGCCTGCCGTCAGGGCAAATGGGCAACTCAGAAGTGGGACACCTGACCCTCGGGGCGGGGCGGGTGGTGCCGCAGGAGTTGGTGCGTATCAGCGACGCCATCGAGACGGGATCCCTCTTCCAGGAACCCCTCTTGGTGGAGGTTTGTCATCGGCTCAAGGAGCAGGGGGGCCGTTTTCATTTCATTGGTCTCTGCTCTGAGGGGGGGGTTCACTCCCACATCGACCATCTCTACGGCTTGCTGAAACTAGCGGCCCAGGCGCGGATCCCTGCCTATGTCCACGCCATCACCGATGGCCGCGATACCTTGCCTCGCGACGGGGCCAGGGTTCTGGCCGCCCTGGAAAAAGAGCTGCAATGGCTGGGCAATGGCGTCATTGCCACCCTGAGCGGCCGCTACTACGCCATGGATCGGGATCGCCGTTGGGAGCGCACCCAAAAAGCCTACGAGATCATGACAGAAGATGGCCCTGGCTGTGGCCGTAGTGCCGCCGAGGTGATGGAAGCTTTCTATGCCCAGGATCTCACGGACGAGTTCATCCCACCCACTCGCCTGGCTCCGGGGGCGGTGCAGCCGGGAGATGCAGTCATCTTCTTCAACTTCCGCCCGGATCGCGCCCGCCAGCTTACCCAAGCCTTCGTCTGCCCCGACTTTTCCGGTTTCCAGCGCCGTCTGATTCCGGATCTCGCCTTCATCACCATGACGCAATACGATCCGACCTTGCCGGTGCAGGTGCTCTTTAAGCCCCAGAACCTGGATCACCTGCTGGGCCAAGTGGTGAGCGAGGCCGGCCTCAAGCAATTGCGCATTGCCGAGACGGAAAAGTACGCCCACGTCACCTACTTCTTCAACGGCGGTATCGAGCAGCCCTTTCCCGGCGAAGATCGCATCTTGGTGCCAAGCCCGCTGGTGGCCACCTATGACCAAGCGCCGGAGATGTCGGCGGTGGAGGTGACCGACAAGGCAATAGAAGCTATCGCCCGCCGCGAATACAGCCTCGTGGTACTCAACTACGCCAACCCCGACATGGTGGGCCACACCGGCAACTTCGAGGCCACCGTGCGGGCGCTGGAGACGGTGGATCGCTGCCTGGGCCGTCTGCTGGCGGCGGTGGCGGATGCGGGGGGTACCACCTTAATCTTGGCGGATCACGGGAATGCGGAGCTGATGTGGGACGAGCAGGGCAACCCCTGGACCGCCCACACCACCAACCCCGTGCCCTGCATTCTGGTGGAGGGGGAAAAGCGCAAGATCCCTGGTCGCGGTGGCGATGTCAAGCTGCGCTCTGGCGGCACCCTGGCCGATGTCGGCCCCACCCTGCTCGAGATCCTAGGCCTACCTCAGCCGCCAGAGATGACAGGGCAATCTCTTCTGCAGCCGGCAGAATACACCATCCTGCAGCGCCAGCCCAGTCCAGTAGGGCGCTGAGACCGGGAATTGCTCACTCGGCCACTAGGATCCCTGCCTGGGCCAGCCAAGCCTTCAGCTCCTCCCAGTTGCGGTAGAGGGCCAAAACCTGCGAGCGCTCAGGGTGATAAGGGGCGCTCAGGCGCTCCAGCTGCAAAAAGCGAGCCTGGGGGGGGATCACCGCCACTTCCGGATCGGGGGGCGTGGCCCGCCGCAGGGAGCTGCTGTAGCCGCGGTAGATTAGCACCAAATCAGCTTCTCCCTCGCTTTCTACCTCCACCCGCAGCACTTCCTGGGGATGAGCCTGGCTGTAGCGCTCCAAAGCCAGCGGCCAGGGCAGAGCACTCATGCCAGCTCCCCCTTGTCTGCACCGGGCCGCAGCCGCCAGACAAAGTAAACGCTGTAGAGCAGGTAGGCCACCAAGCCCCAAGCCCCCACGCTCCCCAGCAGCTCCGGCGGCACATTGGGATGGAAAATCTCTCGAAACCCCAGCGGCGGCTCAAACCAAGCTCGACACTCTGACGACAGAGAAGCCCGGAAGGCACAAGGCACGAAGGCTCCCGAAAAGAGGATCCCGGCCCCCATGTAACCGGTTACAGCCCACCGCCAGAGCAAAAAAGCTCGTGCCGCCCAGCTTCTCGACTGCCTGAGAGCAGTGCTCCAATCCTGCCAGAACCACAGGCAGACCGGGATCAAGAGCCGCGCCATCGCCCCGCTCAAGAAGCTGATGGGCAGGCCACCAATCATCAAATACACCGTCACCGCCAAGAGGCTGGACACCCGCCAGTAAACGATCAAGAGCTGAATCAGAGGACGTAACCCCACCGCAAAAGCCCAAATTAGGAGAGCCAACGGCAGCAGCACCGTCAGCGCCACGGCCAAGCTGTAGTCCACCCAGATTGCCTTGACCAGCCAACTCACGGGGATCGTCCTCGCCCTTTGTTCTCACTGCCCCATAGTATATAGAGCGGCAGGGTCGGCGGGATCCACCTCAAAACAACAGGAGGTAACAGAACATTGCAGCTTCTCGGCCACCCCAGGCAAAACTTTACATCCGAGGGCTTTCAGAAAGTTTTCCATTTTTGCCGTTGTCAATCCGTGAAGGTGGTAGATTCTTAAAGGAACATCTCCGTCTGTCGAAGGGCTAGTTGTCTTTCGAGGCGATAGTTGCAAGGTTCCATCCCGTCCTGGCCCGGCCCAACTCGTTAAGTATTGTTACTTAGTCGTGTTATTTTGGGTTAAGGCCAGATCCTCAGAGGTGGTGACCTCACTCCCATGGCACGTTCTTCCCGACTCCTCTCCCACAGTCCTGCCCGTTGGAAGGCGACCCCGTGGAAGCCCAAGCCTTTGCCGCCCCTAGAGGAGGCGCCGTCTCCGCCCCAGCAGAAGGCGGGTCTGGACTGCCAGAGTGCGTCGCAGCCGTCGCTTGCCCCGGGCAAAGCGGGTTTGGGGGAGAAGGCGACCACGGCAGGCAGGAGCTATGAAGCGCTGCAGCTATGGTTGGCGCTGGTCACCCTGGGGGTGAGCCTAGCCATTGCGGTGGGAGTGGCTTTGGTTTACTCACTGGCGGTGGCTGCCAACTATTTGCTGGGGGCAATCGTTGGCGTAGTCTATCTGCGCATGCTGGGCCGCGGCGTCGCGGAACTGGGCAAAAGTCGCAGCCGGCTGGGCGTGACGCGCTTGGCTTTGTTTGTCGGGTTGATCGTCCTGGCCACCCAGGTGAAGTCTTTGCAGGTTTTGCCCATTTTCTTGGGGTTCATGACCTATAAGGTCACCCTGCTGATTTATCTTGTTCAGACCTTGACCCGTTCGTCTTCTTCTGTGTGATGCTCATGAATCTGTTCTTCTCCTCTCCTCCTCTGCTAGCAGAACTTGAGGTCGGCCATCACCTCTATTGGCACCTGGGCAAATTCACCGTTCACGGGCAAGTTTTGATTGCCAGTTGGATTGCCATCGCCCTGATCTTGACCGTGGTGCTGTTGGGGACTCGTCAACTGCAGCGGGAGCCCGCTGGTCTGCAAAACTTTATCGAGTACACCCTGGAGTTTCTCCAAAGCATTGCCCGTGCCCAGATTGGTGAGAAAAACTTCCGGCCCTGGGTGCCCTATGTTGGCACCTTGTTCTTGTTCATCTTTGTCTCCAACTGGATGGGCAACCTCTTCCCCTGGAAGCTAATTCCCCTGCCGGAAGGAGAGCTGGCCTCTCCCACCAACGACATCAACACCACCGCCGGCTTAGCGCTGCTCACCAGTGTCATGTATTTTGTAGCCGGCATTAGCAAGCGTGGGCTGGCTTACTTTAAGAAGTACATCGAGCCCACGCCAGTTCTGTTGCCCATCAATGTCCTGGAAGATTTCACCAAGCCTCTCTCGCTGAGCTTCCGTCTGTTCGGCAACATCTTGGCAGAGGAGCTGGTGATCGCGGTGTTGGTGTTGCTGGTGCCGTTGTTGATCCCGGTGCCGGTGATGATCCTATTTCTATTTACGGGGGCCATTCAGGCTTTGATCTTCTCCACCCTCTCAGCTGCTTACATTGGAGAGGCGCTGGAAGGTCACGGGGGAGGGGATCACCACGATTGACCCAGGAGTTGGGCCAACCGCTGAGTTCAGGGCCCAGCTCTCAAAATCTCTCCAATGGGTCGTTGCAAGGGATCCCTTCTCTGGTAAGGTTTGTTGGGGCCGAGAGGCCACCGACAAAGAGGCGATCGGTTCGGCTACTCAGGCCAGATCACCTCAAAGTCAAAAGGCGCTGTTGCCAACAATTTGTTTTGTACTGACAAGGAGCATCTCACTATGGATCCGTTAACCTCTGCTGCTTCTGTGTTGTCTGCTGCTCTGGCGATTGGCCTGGGATCCCTGGGCCCGGGGCTGGGCCAGGGGAATGCTGCCGCCGCCGCTATGGAAGGGCTGGCCCGTCAGCCGGAAGCAGAAGACAAAATCCGCGGCAACCTGTTGGTTAGCCTGGCCTTCATGGAAGCGCTGACCATTTATGGCCTGGTGGTGGCGCTGGTGCTCTTGTTCGCCAACCCCTTCGCTTAATGCCTTCTGGGGGCGGCCCAGGCCGAGAGCTGGGGTCTTGCCCCCTTTCTTGCTCGATCTCAGATCCCGTTTCTGGTGGTGGAGCCCATGATCTGTTCAACCCTGTTGGCCGTCGAAGTGGCTGAGAAAAATGGCCTCTTCGATCTGGATGCCACCTTGCCCATCATTGCCGTCCAATTTTTGCTGCTGGTGGCCGTGCTCAACTCCCTCTTCTACGAGCCGGTTACTCGGGTCATCGACAGCCGCAACGACTACATCCGCGCCACCCAGGCGGAGGCCCAGGAGTGGTTGGACAAGGCGATGGCTCTGACCCGCCAGTACGAGGCTGAGATCGGCAAGGCCCGCCTACAGGCGCAGCAGGTGATCGCCGAGGCGGAAGCGGCTGCAGCCCGCATCCGTGCGGAGAAGCTAGCGGCGGCACAGGCGGAGATGCAAGCCAAGTTGGAAGCGGCGCGGCTGCAGATCGAGCAAGAGAAACAGGCGGCCCTCCAACAATTGCAGCAGCAAGTAGATACCATTGCTGCCCAGATCACCGAGAAGCTGTTGGGCAGCGCCCGTTAAGTAGCCGGTTGAACATTCCTTGGGAGTAGCGCGTGATGCTGGTGTGGAGCCTGGTGCCCGCTTGGCTTTTGGCCGTGGCCGAGCCGGTTACGGAAGCCACTGAGGGTTCTGCAGAAAAGGGGATCCTGGATGCGATTCTGGAAAGCAACTTAATCAACATCGCCATTATCCTCACCTTGCTGTACATTTTGGGGCGCCGGGTGGTGGGGGAAGCTCTGGCCAAGCGGCGAGAAGGTATCCTCGAGGAGCTGCGCCAGGCGGAGCAGCGCAAGCAGGAGGCGATCGAGAGGCTGGCGGAGGAACAACAAAAGCTGGCGCAGGCTCAGCAGGAGGCGGAGCGCATTCGCAAACAGGCGGAGGCCAACGCGGAAGCCCGCCGGCAGGAGCTGTTGCAGCAGGCGGAGCGGGAGATCGAGCGGCTGCGCGCCAACGCCGAAAGGGACCTCTCTGCCGAACAAGAGCAAATTGTCCAGGAGCTGCGCCGCCAGATTGTGCGCCAAGCCCTGCGCAAGGTGGAGCAGGAGCTGCCGCAGCACCTCAACGAGCAGGTTCACCAGCGCCTGATTGAACAAGGGATCCAGATGATTGCCCGCTAAGGAGGAGGAAGGGAAAAGCATGATCAGCCGCACCATGGCCGCCAAGGTGGTCGATCCCTACGCCGAAGCCCTGGTTTCTCTTGCCTCTGCTCAGGGGCTAATGGATACCTTTGAGGCCGACATCCGTTTCATGGCCGCGGTTCTGCAGGCCACGCCGGAGCTGGGCCAATTCCTCGCCAGCCCCCTGATCAAGGCGGAAGCCAAGAAAAACCTGCTGCAGCAGGTGTTTGCCGACCAGATCCACCCCCTGCTGCTGAACGCTCTTAAGCTGTTGAGCGACCGTCGCCGTATCATGTTCCTCGAGGCCGTCTGCCGGCGGTTCTTGGAGCTGCAGCGGAAGCTCCAAAATATCGTCCTGGCCGAGGTGACCACGGCGGTACCCCTGACGGAAGCGCAACAGCAGTCGATTCGCGAGCGGGTAAGAGACTTCACGCAGGCCAGGGGTGTGGAGCTCCAGATTGCCCAAGATCCCACACTGCTGGGTGGGGTGATCATCAAGATCGGCTCCCAGGTGATCGACCTCAGCTTGCGCGGCCAGTTGCGTCGGCTGGCGCTGCAGTTGGCCTAAATTGGCCCAACGTTTTCCTTAATAATTTTGGATCCCTTCCTATTCCGTTGAGAGGACTGCTATGCCTACGATTCGCCCAGACGAGATCAGTACCATCATCAAGCAGCAGATCGAACAGTATAACCAGGAGATGCAGATCTCCAATGTCGGTACCGTCCTGCAGGTGGGAGACGGCATTGCCCGCATCTACGGCCTGGAGAAGGTGATGGCCAGCGAGCTGCTGGAGTTCGAAGATGGCACTGTGGGCATTGCCCTCAACCTGGAGGAAGACAACGTCGGCGCGGTGCTGATTGGCTCCGGGCGCAACATCCAAGAGGGATCCACCGTCAAAGCCACGGGCAGAATTGCCAGCATCCCGGTGGGCGAAGCCCTGCTGGGCCGCGTGGTGGATCCCCTGTGCAACCCCATCGACGGCAAAGGGCCGATTCACTGCACCGAGACGCGCCTCATTGAGTCCCCGGCCCCCGGCATTATCGATCGCCGCTCCGTGTACGAGCCCCTGCAAACCGGCATCACCGCCATTGACGCTCTAATCCCCATCGGGCGGGGGCAGCGGGAGCTGATCATCGGCGACCGCCAAACCGGCAAGACCACCGTTGCCGTGGACACGATCCTGAACCAGAAAGGGCAGGATGTGATCTGCATCTACGTAGCCATTGGCCAGAAGCAGAGCACCATCGCCCAGGTGGTGGGCGTTCTAACTGAGCGAGGGGCAATGGACTACAGCATTGTGGTGGCTGCCGGCGCTGACAGCCCGGCCCCGCTGCAGTGGCTGGCCCCCTATTGTGGCGCCACCATTGCCGAGTACTTTATGTACCAGGGTAAGCACACTTTGGTGGTCTACGACGACCTCTCCAAGCAGGCGGTGGCCTACCGGCAGATGTCGCTGCTGTTGCGGCGTCCGCCCGGTCGGGAAGCCTACCCAGGGGATGTGTTCTATCTGCACTCGCGGTTGCTGGAGCGGGCGGCCAAGCTGAACAGCCGGCTGGGCGAGGGATCCATGACGGCGCTGCCGATTGTGGAAACCCAGGCCAACGACGTGTCGGCCTATATTCCCACCAACGTTATCTCCATCACCGATGGGCAGATCTTCTTGGAGTCGGATCTGTTCAACGCCGGTATTCGCCCCGCCATCAACGTTGGCATCTCTGTCAGCCGCGTCGGCTCGGCGGCCCAGACCAAGGCGATGAAGAAAGTGGCCGGCTCGATCAAGGTGGAACTGGCGCAATATCGGGATCTGGAAGCCTTTGCCCAATTTGCCTCTGATCTGGACGAGGCCACCCAGAAGCAATTGGCCCGCGGCCAACGGCTGCAGGAGATCCTCAAGCAGCCGCAATATTCGCCCCTGTCTTTGGATCAGCAGGTGGCGATTATCTACGCCGGGACGCGGGGGTATTTGGACGACATTCCGGTGGAGAAAGTCTCCAGCTTCAAGCAGGGCCTGCTGTCCTACTTGGGCACCACCCATCCCAAGTATGGCGAGATCGTCCTCTCCACAAAGCAACTCACTGAAGAGGCGGAAGAGATCTTGAAAACCGCCATCACGGAGTTCAAACAGAGCTTCCTGGCCAAGGCGGCTTAGTTGCCGGGGATCCCTGCTTTGGGGATCCCCATCCAGTAACCACAGCAGAGGGGATCGGTTATGGCAAACCTAAAGCGGATTCGCGATCGCATCAAGGCGGTGAAAAATACCCGCAAGATTACAGAGGCCATGCGCCTGGTGGCGGCAGCACGGGTGCGACGGGCCCAGGAGCAGGTGATGGCCACCCGTCCCTTTGCCGACCGCCTAGCCCAGGTTTTCTATCGGCTGCAAACGCGGTTGCGGCTGGAAAATGTCGAGTTGCCTCTGCTGAAGCAGCGGCCCATTGAAACGGTGGGCCTGTTGGTGGTGGCTGGGGATCGGGGCCTGTGCGGTGCTTACAATGCCAACGTTATCAAGCGCACCGAGGAGCGGGTGCGCGAGCTGCAGCAGACGGGGCTGCAGGTGCAGCTTTACCTGGTGGGCCGCAAGGTGGTGCAGTATTTTCAGCGCCGCTCCGCTCCCATTGCCAAGACCTACGTGAACTTGTCGCAGATTCCTACGGCGGCGGAAGCTGCGCAAATAGGGGATCAGCTCCTCTCCGCTTTCCTGTCCGAGAAAGTAGACAAGGTGGAGCTGATCTACACCCGCTTTGTCTCGCTGATTAGCTCCCGTCCGGTGGTGCAATCGCTGCTACCTCTGGATCCCACGCGCCTGGCTGCCCGCGACGACGAGATTTTTAACCTGCTGGTGCGGGGGGGAGAGTTCACGGTCGAGCGCAGCAAGATCGTTGCTCCTGTCTCAGCCCCGCCGCCAGACATGATCTTCGAGCAGGATCCGGTGCAGATTTTGGACGCGCTGCTGCCGCTGTACTTGAACAACCAGTTGTTGCGGGCTTTGCAGGAAGCAGCGGCCAGCGAGTTGGCGGCCCGCATGACGGCCATGAACAATGCCAGCGACAACGCCAGCGAACTCATCCGCACACTGGGCCTTGCCTACAACAAAGCTCGGCAGGCGGCTATCACCCAGGAGATCCTGGAGGTCGTTGCCGGAGCTGAGGCCCTATGAACTTCTCTCCCACCCTCACCCCCAACCCCTCTCCCTCTGGGAGAGGGGAGTTAGGGAAGGACGTAGGGAGACGTTTTATTTGAGGAGCCTAGATTGCGTCGCTGGGCTATCTGGGCGTTGAGCAGGATCACCGGCAAAATCCCCACCAGGACAATCGCCAAGGCGGGGGCGCCGGCCTCGGCCAGGCGTTCGTCGGCAGCCATGCGGTAGGTGTGGACGGCCAAGGTATCGAAGTTAAAGGGCCGCAACACCATCGTGGCCGGCAGCTCCTTCATCACATCTACAAACACCAGCAGCATCGCTCCCAGGATCCCGCCTCCCATCAGGGGCAGGTGCACCCGCCACAGGGTGCCCAGGGATCCCTGCCCCAAGCTGCGGGCTGCCTCGTCCAGGCTGGGAGGAATGCGCGCTAGCGTCGCCTCGACGGTGGACAGAGCCACCGCCAAAAAGCGCACCAGATAGCCAAACACCAACGCTAAAATAGTGCCGCTGATTACCAGACCGGGCGGCTGTTGAAAGAGCGCCTGCCGCAAGTAGCTCAGCAGTTGATCCAGTTGCCCCAGGGGAATCAGAACTCCTACTGCAATCACCACGCCCGGTAGCGCGTAGCCCAGGGAAGATAGCCGCACCGCCAGCCGCAGGCCCCAGGCCCGCTGTAGCCGCAAACCGTACAGCACCACCACCGCCACCGAAACGGCAATCACTGCTGTGAGCGTGGCCAGGAGGAAGCTGTTCTGGGCGTAGCTCCAAAAGCGGCGGCCCAACTCCCCCTGGCGCAGGGTCATATGGAGCAGGATCAGGGCAGGGATAACGAAGCCCAGCCCAATCGGGATCCCACAGGCCAGCCACGCTCCCACCCCCCGGATCCCGTGCAAGGGATAACGACTTGGGTTTGGCTTGAATCCTTGGCGATAGTAGCGCGCCCGCCGGCGGGAAAACTGCTCCAGGGCCATCAGTAGCAACACCAACAGCAAAAGCAGCGCTGAAAGCTGAGCTGCTGCCACAGGATTGCCCAGAGCTGTCCAGGTGCGGTAGATGCCGGTAGTAAAGGTATCGACCCCAAAATAGCTGACGGTGCCGAAATCGTTCAGGGTCTCCATCAAAGCCAGCAGACAGCCGGCCACGATCCCCGGCCGGGCCAAGGGCAAGGCCACCCGGAAAAAGCTGGCCCAGGGTCCGTAGCCCAAGGAGCGGCTCACCTCCAAACAGGCCACCGACTGTTCCTGGAAGGCCAGCCGTGCCGAGAGATACACATAGGGGTAGAGGGTGAGGACGAGCAGCAGGATCGCCCCCCACAAGGAGCGAATGTTGGGGAACCAGTAGTCGCCGATCCCCCAGCCGGTAACCCGCCGCAGCCAGGTCTGGAAGCCGCCGGTTACTTGCAAAAAGTCAGTGTAAGCGTAGGCCAACACATAAGTAGGAGTCGCCAGGGGCAACACCAGCATCCACTCTAGCCAGGCCCGCCCCCAGAATTCGCACATTGTCACCAGCCAGGCAGTGCCGCTGCCCACCAGGATGACTCCCAGCGCCACCCCCACCATCATCAGCAGGCTGTTGCGCACGTACAGCCCCAAGACCGTGTCGGTCAAGTGCTCCCAAACCTGCCGCTCATCAGCAAAAAGGCTGAGGAGAACCGTCAG
>NZ_JANSJN010000049.1:17939-19691 GCF_047462555.1 Synechococcus sp. B60.1 | reverse complement strand
CCAAAGGCAAACTGTACAATAGCGGCAAAGTTCTTGCCCCCTGAGCGTCTCAGTGAACGGCGGCCAGCTTCCCTACGACATTCTCATCCTCTCCAACGGTCCCGGCGAGCTGCTTACCTGGGTGCGGCCAGTCGTCCTAGAATTGCGCCAGCAACTGCCCCAGGCCCGTCTTTCTCTGGTGCTCTCTCCTTGTCCGCACGCCTCTGGACAAGAGATGAAGATAGCGGAGGAATTTATCCGGGTCGATCGGGTGCAGGATCCGGATTTTTTTCTGGCTTTTCTGCTCACGGGTCAGACCGAAGAAGCCTGGGATTGGGCCAAGCGGGGGGTGGTGCTGTTTCTAGGAGGGGATCAGTTTTTTGCCGTCTGGATTGCCCGTCGTCTGCGCTACCGTCTGGTGGTGTATGCGGAGCATCAGCCCCGCTGGCGACCCTGGGTAGACGCTTTTGCTGTACGGACGGAGGAGATCAAACGCCGCTACAACGGGGGACGCTTCCTGGGCCACCGCTGGGCCCCCAAAATGCACGTGGTCGGGGATCTGATGGCCGATGGCGTGGCCAGTGCCGTCTACTTGCCGGGGATACCTCTTCCCGGCTGGCTTAGCAGCCAATCCCTTCCCACACAGGCTTCTGGCGCTGCTCCCAAACCGACGGCAGGCTTTTCCACCCTCCTCCAGCCCCTCCCCGATCCCATCGAGGAGCCGGAATCGGTGCGAACGGCACCGGAAAGGGTGGAATCCCGCTCTGCCGACGAAGCTTTGCTGCCGCGCAGCTGGCAACGTCTCAGCGATGGCAACCGCACCCACTACCAGGTGGGGCTGCTCCCCGGCTCCAAGCCGGCCAAACTCTCCCTGGGGGTGCCGCTGGTGCTGGCGGTGGCGGATGAGTTGCGCCAGTTGCTGCCCAACGTCCGCTTCGTAATCCCAGTGGCTCCCGGCCAGACGCCGCGATCGCTGGCGGCCTATGCCCATCCCAAGCTCAACCCCGATATGGCCGTGATTTACGGCACCTCGGCCACTCTGGAGCAAACCAATTTGGGATCCCACTTCGTCACCCCCTTTGGCACCACGGTACACCTGTGGACCAGCTTCCCCGCCTATTCGGTGCTGGCCAATTGCGACCTGTGTCTAACTACAGTCGGCGCCAACACTGCCGAGCTGGCTTACTTGGGGGTGCCAATGGTGGTGGCGATCCCCACCAACAAGCTGGAGGCGATGCGTGCCTGGGGTGGGATCCCTGGCCTGTTGGCTCGCCTGCCCGGTCTGGGCACCTGGCTGGCCCGCCTTATCAACAGAATTGCCCTGCGGTGGCTGGGTTACCTGGCTTGGCCAAACCTCTGGGCAGGACGCGAGGTAGTGCCGGAGCTGCGAGGACACTTGCGCCCGGCCCAGGTAGCCGAACAGATGCGGGCCCTGTTGACTGATCCCGAGCGGCGTCAACAGATGCAGGCGGAATTGCAGCGTCTGGGGGGCAAGCCGGGTGCGGCTCAGGCCATCGTACAACTCGTGGCCCAGCAGTTGAGCAAAAGCTAGAGGAGGCGACCAATGCGCTCCCGCAGCTCGGCAGCGGCCTGCTCTAGGTGTTCGGGAGTATAGCCGGTGGTCTCTACCCTAACGGCAAGGTGGGTGTCCTGGCTTTCGTGGAGATGGAGCCACAAAATGTGACGGCCATCTGCGGTTTTGCGGTTGGCGGCCTTGACGCCGTTTTTGGGGGCAGCGTAGGCGCTTGGGTCGTAGCGAACCAGATCTACCCA
>NZ_JANSJN010000049.1:0-17839 GCF_047462555.1 Synechococcus sp. B60.1 | reverse complement strand
GTTTTGCGGTTGGCGGCCTTGACGCCGTTTTTGGGGGCAGCGTAGGCGCTTGGGTCGTAGCGAACCAGATCTACCCAGGGCAGGTCGCGCAGGAGTTTTTCCACCTTGACCCAACTGCGAGGACGGTGATGGCTGCTATCGCTGCGCAATTGGATGACCTGGGAGCGATCCCGGCCGGAATCCGGCAAGCTCGCCCGCGGGATCCGCGGCTGAACTTGCGGCTGCAAGTAAGGCAAATACACCAGAGATTTGTATTGCTCGTGGATGTAGCAAACCGGGATCCCCAATTGGCTGCCCACCACGGCCATGACCATGGCCTGGGCTTTAAACCCCCCGGTGGCGGCAAAGGTGACGATCCCCTTGGCGCTCTGGGCCAACTGTTGCAACAGCTTGGCCATCCGCTCCAGCGAGGATCCCTCTAGCTCGTAGTTGATGCCGGGGAGGGGCAGCAGGGAAACCTGTTGCTGGCCCAGCGCTTTTTCAAAAAAGAGCTGCAAAATCTGGGCACACTCCAGTCCTTCAGGGGTTTCGGAGTACAGCAAAATCAAGGCATCCTGCGGAGTGGGATCCAGCCGGTAGTAGGTGTTGGTTTCGGCGCTGATCAGTTCCAAGTCTGTTTTTTTCATCCAGGCCAAGGCCCGTTCTGGATCGCCGATGGTTTTTTGGCCGACCCAAGGGCGCTGCGGCTGCAGGTCTTTGTCCAGGTTGGTAAGCAGAGAGGTGCCCACCGTCATGATGATGGTCTGCATGAGTTCCCCACCAACTTTTGAAGCAATAGACTATTAGGCTAGCCAAGCCCAGAAGCTCGGCCCATCTGCCCTTGCCAGTTCCTAGGAGGGTGGCGTTAGTGGACAGAAAAAGCCGTAGCCCTCAGCGCCGGCGGGAGTAGGGCCGAGGATAGGGCTGGCGCATCTGCCGAGCCAAGTACACCTGAAAGGTTTGGGCCACTGCCCCCGCCCGCCGCAGGGGAATCTCTGCCACTGGCTCAATTTGTTCAAAGTAGGTGCCGTAGGCGGCCGGGATCCCTGCTCTTGGCTGAAACAGCTTGGAGGTAATCAGCAGGCCATCCTGCCCTAGCCAATCTTCAGGTTGCGACCAAAAGGCAAAGCCCCGCAGATCCTCATCCAGGCAGGTGAGGGGTTTCTCCGTCAGCGGCGCCAAGGCCATGCCAATCTGGCCGCCCAAAAAGTAAGCGTTCGTGAAAATGAAATCCGCCTCCGCCAGAGCCTGGGCCAAGCGGGGATCCGCCTGAAATGGCCGCCGCAACTGTTCGATGTCAATCAACTGAGTCGAGGGATCCCGTTCCACCGGCCACAGGCCCAGACCGCCAGGCGCTTGCAGCAGCCCGTAGCGCACATGGGCCAGCCCCACCCCCACCAACAGGCTCACCGCCACCGCCGTTCCTGCCAAGAGCCGCCTTGCCTCCGGCCACCTTTCCCAGCGGGATCCCAAAAGCAAGCTCAGCACCCAGAACCCCGGCATCGGCCAGGTGGGCAAAATGGGCCGATAGCCCCCCATCAAGGTAAAAGCCAGCACCAGCGGCAACCCACAGGCCAAGATCAAAAGATGCTTCAGCTCTCGATCCGTGAGGCGTCTTCCCTGAAAAAGCGCCAACCCCACCCGCCCACCCTCGGCCAAGCTCAGCCCCAGCAAAGGGATCCCCAAGGTTGGGAAAAGATAAAAAATTTCCGCCAGCACCGTCAGAAGCAGCTCTTGCAGTTGGTACCCTGCCTCCGGCACCGCTCGCCCCCCTTGGAAGTGAAAGGAGACCCAATCCTGCTGGGCATTCCAGATCAGCACCGGGCTGAAGGCCGCCAAAAACCCCAGCACTGCCACGAGTGCCCACCCCGACCTGAGGGCACAGCGGTGGGCTGGGCTGAGCAGACAAAAGAGCACCAGGCCAAACCCCAACGCCAGGCCGTGGTATTTGCCTAGGCAGGCCAGCCCCACCAATAGCCCCATCAGGGCTAGCCTGGGCCCCGGTCGGTAGCGAGCTGCCCCATAGGCCCCCAATTTCCCCTCCGCCAAGGGAGCTGGAAAAAACTCCTGGGCAGCCACCCACAGGGTTGCCGCCGTAAAAAACATCAGCGGGCTATCCGGCAGGGTCAGCACCCCAAACCCAATCCAGAAAATGGGCGCGATGCTGATGGTTGCTAGAGCAATCAGCCCCGCCTGCAGCGAAAAGAGCCGCGCCGCCGTGAGGTAAAGCAACAGGGAAGAGCCACTGTAAACCAGCAGGGATCCCAATCGAATTGAAAAAGCCGACACCTGCCCCGTCAGAAGAGGCCCCAGGCCTGTGGTCCAGGCCACCAGCGGTGGATGGTCAAAATAGCTCCAGTCCAGATGGCGAGTGTAGAGGTAGTAGTAGGCTTCGTCAAAGCCCGGCGGCAACAGAGCCGCTACCCAGCAGCGCAGAAGCAGGCCCAACCCCAAAATCCACAGAGCAGCCCGCGGCAGCACAGGGGATCCCTTTGAGCGCGTGGACAGGTGTTATTGTCTCAGCTTTGGCCAACCTTGCCTCCCCTTGTTGGCTGGAAGGAGCTATCAGGATAGGTTGAGCCTAAGGCGTTGCCTCCGGCAGCTTGACCGGACACCCCAAAAGCTGGCCCCATTGCTCCGCTTCCGCCCTTGCCTTGCTATCATCAGAACCAAAACCCAGGTAGAATGAAGGCTTTCCCGATCGCAAGTGCACCTCTACATAAGCATTGCCAGCATCGCCACTGGAACCTCTTGACCTTGCAGACACAGAGGGATAGCTTGGCAGCCCCGTACTTTAGTGCAGAGCAGAAAAGCCCGTAAGCAACTTTAGTTGCCCATCAATGGTATAGCTGTTACTCGAAGTACCACTGAACCTTTTTGGAAGTAGGTTGGCGACAGCTTTTTACTCCCCTTCTGGGGAAGTATGCCCTCGCCTCCCACCTTTTCTCCCCAAGGAAAAGGGAGATTTGATGAGCGGGGACTTGAGACAATCCCAAGCTAAAAAATCCGGCGACCGAAACAGAGACCAAGGGAGGAACTCTATTGCGGCATTGGCCGGGATGCCTCGCCTGGGAAGGGATCCGCCGGAACCCTATTTGCCTCGCTGCAGAGGGGCTCGAGGCTGGCTCCCCAAGCTGCGCCCAAGAGCAAGGTTATCAACAGGTGAATGCGGCCATCCAAGATCACCACATCCAAAAGCCCCGCAGCAAAAAACGCCGTCAAGGCCAGTAAAACTCCCAAGAGGATCCCGTCTTGGGAGCAGCGCCAGGCTCCCCAGCTCCGCACCAAGATCCAGCCCCACAAGGCCAAATAGCCCAGCAGCAGAGGGATCCCGCCTTCTGCCGCTAGGTGCAAGTACAAGTTGTGGCAGTGGCCCAGCAGCTCCGGCGGATCCTGGGCGTTGTAGAGGGCAGGGAAGCTCTGCCAGCCCCAGCCCGTTAGGGGACGCTCCCGCACCATCTGCAGGGCAAAGCGCCAGGCATCCAGGCGGTTGGCCGTAGAGCTAAAGTAGGGGGCCTGGGGGTCAAAGGTGTCTGCCAACCGGCTCCAGATCAAGGAGGGCACAACCGCCCGCCAGCCGGGCCAATCCAAAGCCGCCGCCAAGCCGGCCAACCCCAAACTGGACAGGAGCAGGAGCCCCCACCAGCAGCGCCGCAGCGCCAGCCCAATGAGCAAAGCCAATCCCCCTGCCCCCCAGCCGTTGCGGGAGGCCGTCAGCAGCAACAGCAGGGATCCCAGCCCCAGCATTGCCGCCAGCCCTGCTCTGGTAAGGGGGGATGAGGCTACCCCCCACAGCCCCGCCGCCAAGCACAGGTGGATCACTAGGTAAATGGCCAGAATATTGGGGGAGGTGAAGGCCGCCGCCGGCCGCTCCCCGCCAGCCACTCCCGTAATCCAGAGCGGCCCCAAGAAGAGATGCCCCCGCCACCCCCACAGAACCTCTCCCCAGCCCAACAGCAGCATCAGTCCACTGCCTAGCACCAACACCTGCGCCAGGCGCCGGCGGCTGAGGGGATCCCTCAGTGCCCCAGCCAAGGCCGGCAGCATCAGCAGAAAAGGCCAGTAGTTAAACATCCCCAGCAAGCTCAGCCGCCAGTCTTCTGCCAGCAGCGCCGTTGTCACCGCAACCAGGCTCAGCAGGCCTGCCAAGCCCAACAGGGGATCCCGTCGGATCTGCTGCCAGGAGCGGCCATAGCTCTGCACCGTTCCCACCACCGCCAGCAGCAGACTGGGGGCCAGGTTTAGCGGGATCAGCGCTGCCGCTCCCAACAGCCAGCCCTGGGGCTGCGAAGGCCAGGGATGCGGCGGCAGGCCTTTAGAGGCAACTGAGGGAGAAAAATTACTCATCGTCGATGGGGATCCCCGGTCGTACCCGCCCCTGACCGAAGTAGCGGCCAAACTGCAGCTCGTACACCTCATCTTCATCCTGGGTTTCCACCCACAGCTCCGAGCGGGCATAGCCCACGCACAGCAGCCCGTAGCCCTGCTCCTTCAGCTCCCGGGAGATCCCCATCGCCTCCGGCTGGTAGAGGGATCCCTGCCGGATCCGCACCGCACAGGTGGTGCAGGCGCCGTTGCGACAGGCAAAGGGCAGTTGGATCCCTTGGGCTTCGGCAGCCTCCAGGATGTATTGGTCGGCAGGTACCTGGATGAGATAGTGGGTGTCTTTCTGGCGGTCGTGGATGTGAACCGGGTAGGAATGCATGGAGGAGAAGGGCCTTTGCCAAGATCAGGAGACTTCTCCATGATCCCATAGGATTTCAATGGAGTTAGGCTACTCCCCAGCTCGGTAGGATAAGCTGAAGGCAGGGCCCCAAGGAGAGCAGCCTATGCTAGAAACCCACAATTCCCCCCTACCCTCAGTGGAAAAACTGCCGGCCACCTTCTCAGCCGAAGTTTTCAACAAGCTCATGGAGAGCAATACCGAAACTCGCCCCTGGGGCAGCTTTACAGTGCTAGATGAGGGCCCTGGCTACAAGATCAAGCGGATTGTGGTGCTGCCCAAGCATCGCCTTAGCCTGCAGATGCACTACCACCGCAGCGAACACTGGATCGTTGTTGCTGGCACCGCCAAAGTTACCTGCGGCGATGAAGAGCGGCTGATCACCACCAACCAGTCCACCTACGTGCCCCCCTGCACCAAGCACCGCCTGGAAAACCCTGGCGTCATCCCCTTGGTGATCATCGAGGTGCAAAACGGCCAGTACCTGGGCGAAGACGACATCGTCCGCTTCAGCGACGACTACGCCCGCGCCAACGGTGGGCAACCGGCAAAAGCCTGAGCTTGGCATCCTTGGCCAGATAGCCTAGAACGGGAAAAAGATCATCAGCAGCAAGGCAGCAATCAAGCCCAGCGCCACCTGAACTGCCTGCCCAAAAGGAGGATGGCTGGTCACCACTTCGCCATAGCGGCTCTGGAAGCGGGACAGATCTAGGTAGGGAACTACCCCCCGCCGGAACCATCCCACCACCGCTCCTTCTTGGCCGATCAGCCTGCCTGCCCGGCTCTCCCCAAACAGGAAGTTGCCCAGCGGCCCAAACCGAGAAACATAGCGCAAGAAAATCATCCCCGTCTCATCCTGGAACTTGAGATCGGCGCCAAAGCGATAGCCTGGATCCCCTCGCCCAATCACCCGCCCCTGCAACTGCACCGGCAAGCCGCGCAAGGGGCTGGCATAGGGGTTGCTCATCGCCTTCAACACCGTCAACGCCGGCGGGTTTTCCAAGCTGGGGTACATCACCGTCATCTTCAGCAGTAGGCCCAAGCTGGCTCCCGCCACGGCCAGGCCGGCAAACATGCCGTAAGACCCTGCCTGCAGAGCGGGGATCCCGAGCACCATCCCCAAGATCGCCCCCAGCCACTCGGCGTTTAACAAAACCACGTCCAGAAGAAAATTGCCGTAGAGCTGCTGGCGGTTGAGCTGCTTGCCCTGGGCCACCACGCTGGCCATGTCGAACTCCACCGGCAGATCCAGTTGTTCGGCATAGGTGCCCAGCGCCCGCACCCGCTTGCCAGTGAGGGGATGGGTGGAGTTCAGCTCCATCCACCAGGCCCAAGGGTTAAACAGATCCCACAAAAACACCCTGCCCACCTGGCTGGGATCCGCAGCCATCCGGTAAGCTGTTCCCACCATCACCGCCGCCTTGGCATCGTAGATCCCCAAGGCCCGCGTCCCTTCCAGCAGGCGAGCACTGCGCTGTCGGGCTTCCTCATCCTGTTCCCGCTCCCCTTCTTGCACAATGCCAAAGGCTATTTTCACCAGAGCCCGCGAGAGGGCGTTGGGGTTGCCGGTGGTTTCGGCGGCAAAGTGATCGGCAAAGTACTCCCGCACCCGCGACAGATACAGCACCAAGTAGGAGCCAGCCACGTAGAAAAAGTAGGCGACCAGCGCCAAGGAACCTATGTTTTTGCCCCCTCTGCGATCCCGGCGCGTGTCGCGCAGGTAGACGTAGAGGAGGTAGAGGATCTGCACCAATGTGGAAGCCAGAGTCATGACCGCGAAATCCCAGTGGATCACATGCCCCAGCTCGTGGGCATAAACTGTAGCCACCTCCTCATCTTCCAAGTAGGTGAACAGGCCCTCGCTGACGACGATGCGGGCCGTATCCGGCAGGCTGCCATAGGTAAAGGCAGTGGGGTTTTGGTCGCGGATCAGACCCAGCTTCGGCTGCTTCAGCTTGTACTGGCGGCAGACCCGTTCGATCACCTCCGCGCTTTCGGGGCTGCGACGCCCGATTTCTGCCAGGCTCACCCACTGGGTGCCGTAGAGGCTGTGCTGGATCCAGTCCATCAGCCAGGGGGACAAAAAGAAAATCAGGGCGTTGAAGGCCAGGGTGAGCAAAACAGCAAAAAGGAGAGAGCCAAAAGAGAACCCCTCTTCCAAGGTGCCGAAAACGGCCAGGGCCAGCACAAACACCATGCCGAACAACAGGCTCAGGGTCACGCCGGCGGCCAGAGTGAGGTTGCCGGCAAAGCTGGCCAAAACCAGCGAGACCCCTGTCTGAGGAGCGCGATACCGGCGGTGGGTCTGACCGGTTTTGAGATTGGAGGTGGCGGGATCCAACTCTGCTAAGGTGCGGCTGGGGTTGAAGCAATAGCGGCTCAGCCAAACGCTCAACAGGCGCAGCTCATGGGGATTGAGGCTTTTCAGAGGTTCCAGCCACAGGGATGCTTCCACCGACAACGTCACCGTCGAGACGGCGCCGGGGTTGCGGAACAAGGTGGGCAGTAGGGGCAAAACCTCCTCTTTTTGCCCAGCGGTGAGGCTATGAAAACCCAAGACCGCCTGGCGCACCACGCTCGAAGGTTGAGGCAGGTCGGCAGTGAGCAACTGGCGGTCTTGGACAAAGCAGTAGCGGCTGAGATCTGGACTGTCGGCGGGATCCCTCCTGCCCGTCGCCACTTCCGGAGCCAGCCTCACCTGGGCCTTCCAGTCGGCCTGCTGCTGGCCGATGGGGCGGCTGTAGAGAGCCAAGCGCCTAACTTGGGGGTAGCGTTTGGCCATGACCTTCTGGAACCAGGCTGTCAGATGCTCATAGTTGAGGACAACATTGGCGGGCCGATTGAGCATGACCACCAAGGCGTAGTCCTCGGCATTGTCCTGGAGGGGCTGGACCTTCACCTGGATCCTCAGACGCAGGTTTGCCAAAGCTTGCTCTAGCCACTGCGCCACTTCCTGCTCGTTCATAGCCATCTCCCGAATTGGGTGGGATAAGCTCAGTTATTGCCTCAACTGCCAATGGCTTTCGACTTTACAGCGGCTATTCTGGCACTTTCCCTGCCAAGGGGATCCCCATCTTCCCACAAACCCAGTACAGCTCCGCTGCTGGGAGAACGCCCCGGGCAAGTATCTGTCCAGGAGCTGAGCTTCAGAAATTGTTTGGCTACAAGATCGAGCGCTGTCCCTCCGGGCTGATGCCGATGATGGTGAGCTGGCAATCCAGCACCTTAAAGCCGTACTTTTCAGCCACCTTCTGGCTGATATTCAGGATGGCGTTGTTTTTGAACTCGATGACTTTGTTGGTTTTAATGCAAACCAAATGGTGGTGGTGGTGGGGGGCAGGCTGGTTGATCTCATAATGTTTGTGGCCTTCGGTCAGTTCCAGCTCGCGCAAAATGCCCATGCGTGCCATCAGCTTGACAGTGCGATAGATGGTGGAAAGGCTGATGTTGTGGCCTTCTTCCCGCAACTTTTTGTGCAGCTCCTCAGCGCTTAGGTGAGTGCCCTCGGGTAGGTTCTGAAAGGTTTGCAAGATAATCTCCCGCTGCCGGGTGGCTCGCCAGCCTCTGGCGTTCAGCTCTGCTTTGAAAGCTTCTTCTGTGTAGACCATAATGCCGCCTCTCCACTTTTGGGAAACATCGCCGCAACAGTCAATAAGTTCTGCAATTGATAATAGCTTCATCCAAGATAGTGCCACCGACTTTCGGCTGCCAAAGGAATCCTGCCCGCCCTCTAGAGAGGCAACCCGGGCGTCCGGACTGCCAGAGGGTGCGGGAAACCGGATCCCGCCTCTATTGGAAATGAGCTAGCCTACAGGGTATGCCCAGGTGGTTCTATAGTTCGAGTGAGTCTGGGCTAACATACTCGGGAGAAGGCCCGCGGCATCCCGGCGGCGTTGGTCAGCGTGGTCAATACGGGAAGGGAAAACAAAGATGCGGTTTGAGCAGCCCAAAACCTATTCCATCTCTCTAGGTGGCTGGGGCTTCTGGCTGGGATCCCTGGCCTTGGCAGCTTTGCTGACCCGTGTCGGGCTGGGTTGGCTGGTTGCTGGGTTGGTGGCTCTGTTGCTGTTCTTGCTCTCTCTGCCGGTACTGGTGCTGCTGGCCTTTCGTTGGTGGGCACGCCGCTGGATTGCCACGGATCGCTGCCCGGTCTGTGGGTCGGAATCGCAGGCCATCGAGGGCAGCCGCTTCTTCTGCCCCAGTTGTGGCGAGCCCCTGTTTGTTGCCGATGGACATTTTTACCGGCAAACGCCCCCCGGCACCATCGACGTGGAACCTGTGGAAGAGAGCAGCTGGGAGCTGCCGAGCTGAGGGATCCGCTCCTGCGGTGGGTCGGCGTTTTTAGAGGGCCTTTTGGGTGAAAAGTGCTCTGCAATACTATTGCGAACGACAGCGGCGGGTCTGGCCGGGCTGGCGGTTGGTTGCGATCGGGGTGGGGATGCTCTCGGCGGCGCTCCTGCTGCTGAGCTCAGCTCATTTTTCCCAGGCGACGGCGCAGGGATCCCTGCAGCCCCAGGTGGAGGCGTACCTAGCCCGGTTGAGCGGTCGTGGCTTTGCTTCCGCGGCCCAGGGGGTTTGGCTGCAGATGGGTGACCAAGTTTTGGGGCAACACCAGGGATCCAAGGCTCTGCCGGCAGCCTCTCTGACCAAGGTGGCCACTACCCTGGCTGCTCTGCAGCAGTTTGGATGGCAACACCGCTTCGTCACCACCTACTTGACAGCAGGTTCGCTGGGAACGGACGGAGTTTTGCAGGGCGATCTCTGGGTGCTGGGAGGGGAGGATCCCTTCTTTGTTTGGGAGGAAGCCTTCGCGGTGGGGAATGCCCTCAACGCCCAGGGGATCCGCCAGGTGCGCGGGGATCTGGTGGTGGCGGGCCGCTTTTACATGAACTTTTCCCAGGATGTGGCCCGCTCGGGAGCGCTGCTGCGGCAGGGGATGGATGCTCGCCTCTGGCCCTCGGAAGCCCAGGCGCAATTTCAAACTCTGCCCCCCGGCACGCCCAGGCCGCAGGTGGAGATTTTGGGGTCGGTGCGAGTTGCCCAGCAGATCCCCTCGGAGGCCCAGGTCTTCCTCAGACATGAATCGCCTCCTCTCCTTCATCTACTCAAGCTGATGAACCTCTACAGCAACAATGCCATGGCCGAGATGCTGGCGGAGGCGGTGGGGGGAGCGGCCCAGGTAGCCCAAAGGGCTCGGGCTGCAGCAGGGATCGCGGCAGAAGAGCTGCACCTGATCAACGGCTCAGGGTTGGGGGTGGAAAACCGCATCTCCCCGCGGGCCAATGTAGCTATGTTGCGGGCCATTCAATCGCTGCTGGAAGAGCACGGCTTGTCGCTAGCAGATGCCTTTGCCGTCGTCGGCCAGGATGTGGGGGTGTTGGAGCGGCGGCTGCTGCCGGGAGTGATGATCGCCAAGTCCGGCACCCTACCCAGCGTCAGCACCTTGGCGGGCGTGTTGCCAACTGAGCGGGGGGATATCTGGTTTGCTGTGATGAACAGCGGGGCCAACTTGGCCGACTTGCGCACCTCGCAGGGAGAATTCCTCAGCCAGCTCCAGTCCCAGTGGGGATCCCCCACCGCCTTGCCCGAGCGCTGGCTGCCTCGCTCCGTAGATACGGGATCCCGCACGGAGTCTAGCCCCCGCCTTTGATACGTCTCCTTTTGCCGTCCTGGGATAGGGGCTGGAAGGGGTTGCCTCAGCAGCAAAGTGCCTGGGGATGGGAAACCATCTCCAGCCGGTTTCAATCTAGCACTCTTCTGCGGAGAGCGTTTTGGCGATGGGGCGTACAGGAATCGAACCTGTGTAAGGCAAATTATGAGTTTGCTGCCTAAACCGCTCGGCCAACGCCCCTTCTTTCTCTACTTTAGCGCCCCTGTCTTTTCCAGAACCGGTGAAAAAAGCCCTGCTACAGGATAAGCTGCATGTCGGTGGTTAGCGGACAGCGGAGACCATGGCATCAGGGCGTTCTTGGCAGGGGCAACTGGCTTTAGGCTTGGGGCTGACAGCCCTATCCTTGGCTCTCTATTGGAGCTTTTTGGCCGTTGGTCAGCACTATCTCCACTGGAACGAAGCCACCGCTGTTGACTGGCAACCCACCAGTGAGAACCTGGCCCCGTCTCCTGCCCTGGAAGCGCAAACGGTGCCGTCCCTCTCTGAAGCCTCTTCTGCCGTCAACAACCTGCCAGAGGAATCCCCACTGCGGCTCTGGCTTGTTACCTTTATAACCGTGTTTGTGGCGGAGATGGGCGATAAGACTCAATTGGCCACCTTGCTCATGAGCGCCCAATCCAAGTCTCCCTGGGCAATTTTTTTCGGCTCTGCCAGCGCTCTGGTGACCGCCAGTTTGCTCAGCGTAGCCTTGGGGGGAGGACTGGGACAGGTGATCCCGGCAGACTGGCTACAATGGTTAGCGGGCAGCGGCTTCCTGGCAATCGGGAGCTATGTCCTCTGGCGGGAATGGCAAGGGAAGAGTGAGCCCTCTGAGGGAAGCGAGGGTGGCCTGCCAGGGAAAAGTTGAGAGCAACTTGGCTAGAGAGGCGTGTTGAGCCAGTACAGCAGTCAGATTTTCTCTTTCTTGAGACAGACCGCGGCGCGAGCTGCTCTGGTCAGCTTCGGCTCAATTTTGCTGGCCGAAATGGGCGATAAAACCCAGCTGGCCACCCTGCTCCTCAGCGCCCACTCGCAAAATCTTGGGGTGATCTTCTGCGGGGCTGCTGCTGCCCTGATCAGCACCAGCTTCATCGGGGTGTGGGCGGGAGCCTGGGTAGCGCGGGTCATCCCTCCCCGCTGGATCAAAACCTCGGCAGGCGTAGGGTTCCTCCTAATCGGCCTCTCCCTACTCTGGGGATCCCTGCCCATAGCCGGCTGAGCAAAGGCCTTCAGGATGGCTTCGGCAAAGCATGTTACGATTAAGGACACCTCGCACTCTACCGGAGTGCTTTACTTGATGCCGGACAACCGGTCAGGAAGACCAGCATGGCCAAAAAACGCAACCTGAAGCGGGAAAAAGCCGAGCGCAACCGCGAGTATGCCAAGCAGTTTCAGAAAAGTCGTGCTCGCAATAGCCGCCGCTTCCGTTCTGTCCCTCGTGATCAGGAGGCCAGCGCTGGCGAAGAACAGCAGCCGTGATGGCGAGTTTATCGAGAGGCTCTGTTGGCCAACACCCTAACCGGATCTAGCCCAGCAAAGCTGCTATTGTAGGCAGGGGTGGGCTGGAGCGGACAACCATGAAGTACCGACGTATTCTGCTGAAGCTGAGCGGTGAAGCCCTCATGGGGGAACGTCCCTACGGGATTGACACCGAGGTCTTGCAGTCCATTGCCGGCGAAGTGGCCTCGGTGGTGCGGGCGGGCGTGCAGGTGGCGATCGTGGTGGGAGGGGGCAACATCTGGCGCGGGCGCAAGGAAGCGGCTGCCCAGGGGATGGATCAAGCTTCTGCTGACTACGTGGGGATGTTGGCCACCGTCATCAATGCCCTAACCCTGCAGGATGCCATCGAGCGAGCCGGGATCCCGACGCGGGTGCAGACGGCCATTGCCATGCAGGAGGTGGCAGAGCCTTACATTCGTCGCCGCGCCATTCGTCACCTGGAAAAAGGGCGGGTGGTGATCTTTGGGGCAGGATCCGGAAATCCCTTCTTTACCACCGACACGACTGCGGCCTTGCGGGCGGCGGAGATCGATGCCGAGGTGATTTTCAAGGCCACCAAGGTGGACGGAGTTTACGACGCGGATCCCAAGACCCATCCTCAGGCCCGCCGCTACGATGTTCTCAGCTACCAGGATGTGCTTACCCGCGATCTGCGGGTGATGGACACCACCGCCATCGCCCTCTGCAAAGAAAATCAACTACCCATCGTGGTTTTCGACCTAACCACCCCCGGCAACATCTACCGGGTGGTGCAGGGTGAGCCCATCGGCACTTGGATTGGACAAACAACTCCCAAGAGCAATGGGATCCCTGCCCGCTTGGCCCAGGAGAGTGGATCCTAAGTGGAATAGGTCGAGGCTACACTGGGGGTGGCCTTGAGTGGCCGGTGACGGCCTGAGGATCTCTTCTGGCCACGCCAACCTGGCCAGAGGATGTGCTGACGCGATGTGGAGGGGAAGGCGATGACAGATCACCGCGATCCCGCCTCGCCCGAAGGCCTGATCGCCCAGAGTGCTCCGCCCTGCTGCCGCCAACGCTGGGGTCGCCGTCTGGTGCAAGGCTTAGCTTTCCTGGTGGCTTTGGCCGTCGGCTTTGGCTACTGGCGCTGGCAGACCTGGCTTCAGCCGGTGGGTGGCCCAGAGCCAATCCAGGTGGTGATCCAGCCGGGCAGCAGCAGCCGTTTAATCGGAAAACAACTGCACCAAGCGGGGGTGATCCGCTCTGCTTTGGCCTGGGAGCTGTGGAGCCGCACCTTTGGCCGCGACTGGCTGTTTCAGGCAGGTACCTACGCTTTGGATCCCAACCAAGACATGCTATCTGTAGCTCGACAACTGCGGCAGGGCCGGATTCTGCAGCGGCGGCTGACCATCCCAGAGGGCTGGCGGATCGAGCAGATGGCGGCGGCCTTAGCGGAGCGCAAGTGGATGCCAGCCGATGTTTTCATTGCCACAGCCCGTGTGATCCCACCCCTTGAGTGGCTGCCCCCCAGCTTGAACTCCCTGGAAGGCTACCTCTTCCCCGATACCTATCTTTTTCCTGTCGAACAGGTGGAGGGATCCCTGCCAGATCAGCAAAAAGCCGAGATTGTAATCAACGCTATGCTGCAGCGGTTTGCCGCTGTGGCCCTACCCCTGTTTCGCCAGCACACCACTTCCCTCTCCTTGCATGAGTGGGTTACCCTGGCCAGCATTGTGGAGCGGGAGGCCGCTGTGCCGGAGGAGCGCGCCTTAATCGCGGGTGTCTTCTTGAACCGGCTCAAGCAGGGAATGCCCCTGGGAGCCGATCCGACGGTGGAATATGCCTTGAATATCCGGCAAACTCCGGATCGCCGCCTCACCCTTGCCGAGGTGCGTACTCCCTCTCCCTACAACACCTACCTCAACCCCGGATTGCCCCCTGGCCCCATCGCCAGTCCGGGCTTGGCCAGCCTCAAAGCCGTTTTGGAGCCTGAGGAGACCGACTACCTCTACTTTGTGGCCCGCTACGACGGCACCCATGTTTTCAGCAAGACTCTAGCCGAGCACGAGGCAGCTCAACGGCAAATCCTCCGCGAGCGGCAGGGATCCCCGCCCGGTCTTCAACCTAGTCTTTGATGAGGAGGTCAGGAGAATTGGCGCTTGGTGGTTGAAAAGCTTCCAAATGGTACACAAACCTTGGTTCAAGCTCCTGCAACCGGATGTGGTGGTGGCCGGCACTGTCTTGCGGCTGCGGGCAGAAGATCTGTTGGCCTGGCAGGTGAGGGGTGTCATCTTCGACGTGGACGACACGCTGGTGCCGATCCGCCAGGCGGAGGTGGATCCGGCTGTGGCCGCCTGGCTGGAGCAATTGCGCCCCCACTTTCAGATTTGGCTGGTGAGCAACAACCTCAACCGCAGCCGCATTCGCCAAATTGGTGAGAGCTTAAACCTGCCTTACATTCACGGCGCTGGCAAACCCTCGCGGCGCGCTCTGCGGCGGGCTGTGGCGCAAATGAACTTGCCGGTGGAGGCGGTAGCCATCGTGGGCGATCGCCTGTGGACAGATATCCTGGCGGGCAATCGGCTGGGCTTGGTTACCGTACTGGTCAACTCCCTCCTGCCCAAGACTCCGGAGAAGAGCCCTGCGGCCATTCTGGATCCCCGCTTTTGAGAGAGAGCCATGGCTACCTTGCAAGACGGGAAGGCTCGCGTTGTACCTGCCCCGCGTATGCGGGGGGAGTCGGAGGGAGGTCAGGGCCAATGGCAACGAGACTCTATTTGTATCCCCAGCTCCCCCCTTCCAGAGAGAGAAGAGTTGGGGCGAGAGCGCGAGGCATCGGAGAACCGTTGGGAAACTGTCTACTTAGGCTGCCGATCCGGTGGCGCTTCCGAAAGGAGGAGTCGCGGGAAATCTCGCCAAGTTGACCCATCTGCCACAGTTTTTTGTAGAGTGACGGCAGTGAGCCGGATCCGGCATTAGGCCCGCCGGGTGGCGGTGTAAGGGCAGCGTCAAATCCAAAGGTTAAGCATGCAAACCATCCCTATCGTCAAGTCCGCCATGCAACGGGTGAAGTCCATGATGCAAAAATCGCTGCGGTCTGTTTCCATCTCTCACCGTCCCAAGTCTCTGTTGATATCCCAGGGACGGAGTTTCATTAAGCTGAGCAGCCTGCTGGCCTTACCCTTGCTGGTCTCGGCATGGCCCGCTTGGGCCTTGACCTTAGTGGCCCGTCCGGATCTGCGCAGCCTCAAGCGGGCACAAGTCATTCGGGTGGTCGATTACAACACCCTGGTTGTCCAGCTCGAAGGGGACTTGAATTTGCGCCTGGTGCAACTGATCGGGATTGATCCTCTGCCGGCAGAGGTCAATCCTACGTGGACGGAGCTGCGCAGGCAAACCCCTCTGCCTATCTACAATGCCGGTCAATACCTGCAGACGGCTTTGCTGGGGCGCGAGGTGTTCTTGGAGTTGGATCCCGCTCTGGCGCCCACCCCCACCCTGCCTGCCTACGTTTGGCGGGCCAATACCCTCATCAACCAGGAGATGCTGTTTTTGGGGCATGGCCTACTGTCGCCGCAAACCAATGGCCTCAAGTACGGCGCTATTCTCAAAGAGGCAGCCAATGCGGCAAGGCAGCAGGGGCGCGGCTATTGGACGCCCTATGGCCCTCGCTAGAGAGAAGCCAAAGATGAGTCCAGAGCCGCCTAGCCCTTGGGGATGGCTCTCGACTTCATCAAACAGTTTCGCTGCCATTTGGTAAGGGCTTGGGATCCGCGGTATGGGAAACGGCTCTTCGGGAGAGGCGCTCCGCCCCAGATTCCGTCTAAAAGGCGGGAGCGAGCCGTTCTCTCGAGATTGCTCACCTTTTGTATTTCCTTAGTATTTAGCCTGCTTATATATGATGATCTCAGGCGGGCTTTCGATCCTGGGCTGCCGAGTTCCCTAGGTTGGAAGGGATCCCGCTGGGTGATTTGGAGTTCCCTATGGCGGATGAACTGCCGTTTACCCTGGATCAGCTCCTCATCGTTCAGGCAATTGCGCAGCAGGGGAGTTTTCGGCGGGCTGCTGAGAGCCTGTTTGTCTCCCAGCCGGCGGTCAGCTTGCAGGTGCAGAACCTGGAGCGACAGTTGGGAGTGGTGTTGTTTGACCGTGGCGGGCGCAAGGTGGAACTGACCGATGCGGGGCAGGTGTTGCTGCACTACAGCGAGCGCATCCTCAAACTCTGCCGGGAAACGGTCCAAGCTCTGGCCAATTTGCAAGAGATGGGAGGGGGGCACTTGGTTTTGGGGGCCAGCCAAACGGTGGGCACCTACGTCATGCCCTCTTTGATCGCGCAGTATCACCGCAGCTATCCCCAGATTTCGGTGCAGCTCTTGGTGCAATCCACGCGGCGAATTGCCCAGAAGCTGGTGGAAGGTCGGCTGGATCTGGCCATTGTCGGCGGGGAGATCCCCTTTGACTTACAGCGGCATTTGAAGGTGATGGCTCTGGCGGAAGACGAATACGTGTTGGTCGGCGCCCCCGGCTTTGCCCTCGATGCTCCCGCCCTTGTGGATCTGTTGACTTTGCCCTTCATTACCCTGGATCCCCAGTCTTCCACGCGGCAGACCATCGACCGGGTGTTGAATCGCCACGGCATCAACCCGGGCCAGCTAAACGTACGGCTGGAACTCAGCTCGATTGAGGCGATCAAGAATGCCGTCCAGGCTGGCTTGGGGGTGGCTTTTTTGTCGATGGTGGCAGTGGGCTCCGACTTGGAGCAAGGGCGGCTGAAAAAACTGGCGGTGGAAGGGCTGCAGATACGGCGCACCCTTTGGCTGGCGTTTAACCCGGAGCGCTACCAATCGCAGGCGGCCACCCGCTTTCGCCAGGGGCTGCTGAGCTGCCAAGACTGGCTGAAAACTCCCCCTCCCCACTTACAGTTGATCGCTTGAATGGCAGCTTTTTCCGACCAGATCGGAGAGAGCGGAGGGGATCCCTTGGGAGTGGAAAAAGCTGTGTTCATCGACTAGGGAGCTGATGAGGGAGCAAGAACTGTTGGAACGACTGCCTTTGGCGCAGCGTCTGGCGGAGTTGAGGGCCCGCATTCAAGAGATCCCGCTGCAGAGGGTGCAGTTGGAGGGATTAACTCTGGCGGGAGCAGAGTCCTGCTGGGCCGCCTATCGGGAGCTGGGGCAAGGCGAGATGCCGCTGCTGTTTTTGCACGGCTTCATGGCCACTCACGCCAATTGGTGGCCGCTGATGCAAGGGTTGGGCGACCGATACCGCTGCATCGCCCTAGATTTGCTGGGGTTTGGTCAGTCCAGCCAACCGGCTCTGCGCTATGACATCGCCGTGGAAGTAGAGTTTGTGCGCAGGTTTGTCGAGGCGCTGCGCCTGTCTGAGCCGGTGTTGGTGGGCCACTCTTTTGGCGGCTGGGTGGCGGCAGCCTACGCCATTCGTTACCCCCTGCGGGGGTTGGTCTTACTGGCGCCTGCCGGGATCCGCGACGACAGCTTTGTCAAACGCTACCGGCACATGCGGCTTTTGCTCCGGGAAGGCGCGTGGGTTGATAGGCTGCTGCGAGCCGCCATCCCCCTGGCCCGCTGGGGACGTTGGGAGGAGCGACTGGCTTGGCTCCTGTGGCTGCGGGGATCCCTGCGCCAGCAGCCGGTGGCCCGACAATTTCTCCGCCAGCGCCTGCGCCCCCAAGATGCCGTTGATACCGTTGAGCGTGACTTACACTCCATTCAGGCCCCCACCCTGGTGATCGCTGCCGAGCAGGACGACACTATCCCCCTCTGGCATTGCCAGACCTATGCAGCAGGGATCCCTGGAGCACAGCTCAAGATCTTGCCAGGAGCTGGACACGCTATCCCTGCCCTGCATGCAGAGCAAGTGCTGCCCCTGATACGGGAGTTTCTGGAGAGCTTGCGCCCAAAGCCGGACTAAGGGATCCCGACCTCTCCTTAGTTCTAAGCAAGCACCCACCCCGGTGAAAGACCCGGACAGTGCTGTCAGTCAACAAGTAAGCGGAACCTTGAGACTGG
>NZ_JANSJN010000048.1:0-20034 GCF_047462555.1 Synechococcus sp. B60.1 | reverse complement strand
GGGCAGAGGAAGAGACAAAAATCTCGCCGTAAAGCGGATGGGGAAACCCCACCCGCCTGCGCGGTGGGGTAGTTCATCTTTCTACTACTGCCGAACCGGCCTGCTAGCCGGGAGCAATCCGCTCCAATTTGTTGCATACTCAGGGCAGCTTTTCGTTGCTCAAACCATTCATGCAGGTAGCTTTCATTGTCGATCCGTTGTCTCAGTTGCAGGTGAACCACGACACCAGCGTTGCCTTGATGGAGGCGCTGCAGAGACGAGGCCACCGCATTTTTTGCCTTGGATTGGCTGACCTCTACTGGGATCAAGGGGAAACCTGGGGATCCGTTGAGGAAATTGTGTTGGATCTAGGAGCGGATCCCTGGTACGAGGTCAAAGAACGGCGCTTGTTGCCCTTGAGCCAGATGCAAGCAGTATGGATGCGCAAGGATCCGCCGGTGGACGCGGCCTATCTCTACGCCACCTACCTTCTGGATCATCTCTCCCCCCGCCGCACCCTAGTGCTCAACCATCCTGCCGGGATCCGCTCCGCCAACGAAAAGCTCTATGCTTTGCAATTCCAAGAGTGGATCCCGCGTACCTGCGTCAGCAGCAGCAAGGCCTTGCTACGCCAATTCGTCGAGCAGGTGGGGCAGGCGGTACTCAAGCCCCTGGGCGGCAAGGGTGGGGAAGGGATCCTGCGGATCAACGCCGGCGATCCAAACCTCAATTCCTTAATTGAGCTGAGCACCCAATTCGGTCGGCTGCCCGTGATGGTGCAAGAGTATTTGCCGCAGGCAGCAGCGGGAGATAAGCGCATTTTGCTGCTGGAGGGCGAGCCTTTGGGCGCCGTCAATCGGATCCCTGGGGAGGGGGATTTCCGTGGCAATGTGGCCGCTGGGGGTCGGGTGGAGAAAACCGAGATTGCCGAAAAAGAACGGGCCCTCTGCGCAGCTTTGGCGCCGGTGCTGCGGCAGGAGAAACTCTATTTTGTTGGAATTGATGTCATCGGGGAACGGCTGACAGAGATTAATGTCACCAGCCCAACTATGCTGCGGGAGATCTGCCAGTTAGAAGGGGTTGATTTGGCTGATCAAGTGGCCCAGTGGCTAGAGAAGAAAGTGCCGATCAAAGCGTAAACTACCCCACATCCCCTTCCGAGGAATCTGGTCATTATCCAACAGGTACCCTCTCCAAACTTGGCATTAAGTTCCTCTCCAGCCACTTTCTCCCTTTGAGCTCCCCTGCAAGAGCATAAATGCTACAGCCTGTTAATTTAAAATAGGGTACAGGTATTCAAGAGGAAGGAGAGAAAGAGATGCCAACCCATTCTTTGGATCTACGGCAAAGAGTTGTAGCAGCTTATCAGGCAGGTCAGACCTCTATCCGCCAGGTAGCCGAACGGTTCATGGTGACCAAAAGAACAGTACACCGCTGGGTGCGACAGTACCAACAAACTCAGGACTTAACTCCCAAGAAAGTAGGCACCAAGCGAGTGGGTATTTTGGAACAGCATCGACAGGAAGTGATGGCAATCATTGCAGAACACCCAGACTTTTACCTGTGGCAATACCAAGAACTGTTGCGGGAGCGCTTAGGGATTGATGTAAGTACTGTTACGATACACAACTTCTTGAAAAAGCAAGGGATGACTCTAAAAAAAAGACTTACCGCAGCGCGAGAGTCCAAGAAGAGGAGGTGCAAAGAGAACGACTAGCTTATAGTCAAGAAGGCAGGGATATTGCAGCGGAGGACTTGATTGCCCTCGACCAGACAGGGGTATGGGAGGGAAGAGAACGGGGAGGAGCTCGCAGCTTACGGGGTCAAAGAGCTTAGCATTATTGTCAGAGATGTAAGGGGGAAAAGCATACTGTTATTCGAGCTATTTCCCTGAGAGGTGCGGTTGGCCGTCGTGTCATCAAGGGTGGAATGAGGAAAGGGGATGTTTTGGAGTCTTCGAGAAGTGAGTTATGTCTGAAGCTAGAGGAAGGTTGTGATTATTAACTATCCATAAGAGTTGGGCAGTTGAGGAATTGATTAGGGGGATAGGTGTGCGAATCCTATACCTGCCTGGGTATGCGCCGGAGTTGCTACTGTACCCCTTAACTCTTTAACAGGCTGTATCTCAAGCTCTGGGGGAAGCTATGCCTGTGGTCTGCTGGGGCTGGGCGACCAGCTAGGCAAGAAAGAAGCCTCAATGCAGACAAAAGTTCCCTTTTCCCGGTGTTGTCCAAGTCTTTCAAAGTGGCATCTCCCAGTGCAGCTCGACGTAGGTATAGCCCTCCGGGGTGTGGGTGCGATGCCAGGATCCCTTGGGCAGGTAGCGGGCAATGGTATTCATGGCCTTGCTGCCATAGCCGCCACCGGGGCTGGGGGCGTATTCTACGCCGTCATTGATGACCGACAAGCAGCAGTGGCGCTCCTTTTGCACCAACGACACCTTGACGAAGGAGGCGTTGCCCTTGGGAGGTTGCACATGGGCGATGACATTGCCGATGGCCTCTCGCAAAAAGCGCAAGATATCCTCCCGTTGGTCAAACCACTCGCTAGTATTGGGCTCCTCCAGAGGTTGCAGATGGCGCTCCACAGGCAAGGTCAGGCTGCCCGTCCGAATCAGCTCGTCCAGATAGGTGTCAATGCCCCGGTGCAAGCCCTCCCGCAAGCTAGGGGAAATGCGCAGCTTGGTGGCCAGGGTGCGCACATCGTTAAGCTGCTCGCGAATGCCTCGCCCGATCCTTTCCAGTTGTTCCAGCAGACGATCGTAAATGGCAGGATCGGGATCCTTACCCTGCTGCTGTTGCCATTGCAAGCTTTCCAGCTCGTCCATCACCACCTTCAGCTCCTGCAGCTCACGATCGTGAATGTCGGTGGCAATGCGGTAGAGCAGCTTGCGGGCTTGGTCGATGGCGGCCTCCTGCTCGGCCCGGCGCAGACGCTCCAGTTCCTGTTGTTGGGCCAAGAGCCGCTCCTGGTTCTCCAGGATTACCAAGGTCAGAAGCAGGCTCACCCCCGCTAGGCCGACAGCCAAAGCCGGCAAGGTCAGTGGCCAAATCCAACGCCACAGCAAAAATTGGGTTACGGCCCACCCCTCATAAGCGGTCAGCCCCACCACCGGCCAGAGGAGAAACCGCTGTTGTTTCCAGTCCCGGCAATTCTGTCGCGGGGAGGGGCGATAGAGCACCAAGCTCAGGCCCGTTCCCGCACCCAGCAGGAAGACAACCCCCGCCGCTAGCCCTGCCGGCAGGGATCGGTACACCTCTCCGGTGAGCAGGCTCGAGAGGATTTGCGCTTGCAGCTCGACTGCCGCAATCTGGGATCCATCCACCGTCCGCACCGGGAAGGTCTCCGGGTACCCCCCCACAAAGCCCACTAGGACGATTTTGTCTCGTAGTTGGTCGGCAACTTTGGGGTCGAGGGGAGGGATCCCTTCTTGGCCGCGGCAGGCTTGGCCGGGGCTGAGCGTTGGGGAGCCGGATCCCGTCTGGGAGATCACCGGCGGACAGATCTGCTCGATGGGAATGATGGGGATGCTGTGCTGGGATCCAAGGGGGTTGAATTGAACTGGCTGCAAACCCCGTTCGCGCAACCAGCGGCTGGCCCGCTCCGGGTCGTACTTGGCAAAAGCCAAGGCCTCCGCCGAGGCAAACATCTGCTCCTTCTGGCTGTCGCGGCGTAGGTAAAGCCCCCGCAACTGGGCCTGGCGCAGGATTCCAGCCCCGTCCAGGCGGTGTTGCACCACTCCCTGGACATGTTCCGGTGCCACTAAGTACTCCAGCCGCAGGGAGGAAAAGGGCAAAAAGTGGTTGTAGATGTTGATCTCAGAACGACCAAAGCTCTCACTGCTGCGGGTAGCCAAGACCACGCGATCTGGGTAGCGCTGGATAACCTGACGCAGGGGAGCATCCAGGTCCTCGTTACCCAGATTCTGCGGCACCACAAAGCTACTGGGCAGGTTTAACACCACCACCCTGGCTTTGGCCTCTTCCAGTAGGCGCAAGGTCAGGCCAGCGTAGTTAGCCCGTTCCAGGAGAAAGTCAACATTGTGCTGGCCATCACCATTTTTTCCCTGCCCATCGCTGCGGCCATCGATGCCGATGATCACCACCTCCGGGGAAGGCTGCTGAGGGCCGCGCCAAGCGTAGAGCCATTCCTGGGCGTCGCTCTCCAGCCGCAGCAACAAAGGGTGCTGGGCAGAAAGGTTGAGCAAGGTGGCCCACCCTAGGCCCCAAGCCAAGGCCCAGCCCAGTCGCCGCCGAGAGGGAGACAGTTGCTTTTGAGGATCACGCCCTTGGCCAGCGAGAAGGGGAGCAGCGAGATTCGGCATAGGGGGCTGTTGAGGCCAACAAGTTGAAGAGTGCCTCCTCTGCCATCTTGGCCGCCGACAACGGCCGGCGAGAGGATCCCTTGCCCACCCAGTTGCTGGGGAAAAATCGCAACTTCAGGGGTGATGGTTGCGCACCCGTGCCGCCTCCTCGGGACTAATGCCGAGACGGGTGAGGTTAACGCGGCCCTTGTGGTCGATGCTGCGCACCTTGACCACCACCTCATCCTCCACAGCCACCTCATCTTCTACCCGGGTGACGCGGTACTCCGCCAGTTGCGAGATGTGGATCATGCCCTCTTTGCCGGGCAAGAACTCCACAAAGGCGCCGATGGGGATGATGCGGGTCACCTTGCCCAGGTACACCTGCCCCTCTTCTACCCGCCGCACTAGGTTTTCGATCATCGCCCGCGCCGCTTCTGCCTGGCCGCCTACCGAGGAGGATACGGTGATCGTGCCATCGTCGCTGATGTCCACCTTGGCTCCTGTCGCTTCCGTGATGCTACGCACCATTTTGCCGCCAGGGCCGATGATCTTGCCGATATCTTCCGGATCCACCTTGAACGTGAGCAGACGGGGAGCCGTTTTGGCCAACTGGGGTCGAGGTGCTGGGAGAACCTCCAGCATCTTGTCGAGGATATAGTCACGCCCGGCCTTAGCCTGCAGGATGGCTTTCTCCACCACATCCACGGTGATGCCGGTAATTTTCATGTCCATCTGCAAAGCGGTGATCCCGGCCCGCGTGCCGGCCACCTTGAAGTCCATATCCCCCAAAAAGTCCTCGATGCCCTGGATGTCGGTGAGGATGCGCACCTCGTCCCCTTCCTTAATTAGACCCATGGCTACACCGCTGACCGGCGCTTTGATCGGCACCCCGGCATCCATCAAGGACAGAGTAGAGCCACAGACGGATCCCATCGAGGTGGAGCCATTGGAGGAGAGCACCTCCGACACCACCCGCACCACGTAGGGAAACTCCTCTTCCTTGGGCAGCACCGGCACCAAGGCCCGCTCCGCCAGCGCCCCATGTCCAATTTCCCGCCGTCCTGGCGAGCGTGAGGGCCGCACCTCTCCCACGGAAAAGCCGGGGAAGTTGTAGTGGTGCATGTAGCGCTTTTCGTCCACCGGGTGCAGATCGTCCAACTCCTGGGCATCGCCAGGGGTACCTAGGGTGGTGATGGAAAGAATTTGGGTGAGGCCGCGGTTGAACAGAGCGCTGCCGTGTACCCGCGGGATCAAGCCTACCCGGCAAGAGACTGGACGCACCTCGTCTAGCTTGCGCCCATCTACCCGCACCCCCTCCTGCAAGATCTGCTGGCGCATCAGCTTTTTGGTCAAAGCCTTGAACTGGTTGTCCAATTCCTTAGGATTTTCCAGGAGGTAGAGCCGCAAGGGATCTCCCTCTGGCCGTTCCTGGATCTGGGCCTCCAGCTTGGCCTTGATCGCCTCCAGTTGTTGCTCGCGGCTGGTCTTGTCTAGGAACTGCCTAAGGATGGAGCGAATGCTCTCTTGGGCGTGTTCCGCCACAAAGGCAATCAGCTCCTCGTTTTGGGGGGGCGGGGGCAGCTCCACAGGGGTGATGTTGAGATCGGCAAAAACTTGCTGTTGGGCCTTGAGCAGCTCTTGAACGGCCTCGAAACCGAACTCAATGGCCTCGACCACGTCCTTTTCCGGCAGTTGGTTGGCGCCGGCCTCCACCATGATCACGCCGTCAGCACAGCCAGCCACCACCAAATCCAGATCGCCGGCCTCGATTTCGGCATAGGTGGGGTTGAGGATGAACTCATCTTTAACCAAGCCAACCCGCACCGCCGCCACCGGGCCGTTGAAGGGGATGCGAGCACCATGGATGGCCAGCGAGGCCCCCAAAATACACAACACATCGGGCGGCACCTTGTCGTCTACCGAGAGGGTAGTGGCCACGATTTGCACATCGTCCCGCAGCCATTCTGGGAACAAAGGCCGCAGGGGCCGGTCTATAAGACGAGAGATCAGGGTGGCCCGCTCGGGTGGCCGACCTTCCCGCCGCAAGTAGCCTCCTGGGATCCGCCCGGCAGCGTAGAGCCGCTCCTCATAGTCCACCAGCAAAGGCAAGAAATCGACACCGGCCCGGCCGGGTTGTCGCGTAGCCGTAACCAAGACCGAAGTTTCCCCAGAAGTTAACCAGACTCCGCAACCTGCCTGGGGAGCCATCAACCCAATATTGATGTCAATTTCCCGCCCGTAAAAGGAAATCGACCGAGTATATTCTGCCATGTAACGCTTCGCCTTCTTTTTTTCTTGCCGCTATCGTAGCATTCTCTTTTTGCTTTGTTCTTTGGTGGTAGAGAGTTGGGGCGTCGCCAAAAACTGTTTTTCTGGCTCTGGCCAGGGATCCGCAGCAAGGCCAGGGTATAGGCCAGATGCTCGCTCGAAGCCAACCTAAGGGGCGCCTGTGCTGATGCTAGAGCCGCTGACCCCTGCCCAAATCAGGGCCTACTTGGATTGCATTGGCTACGTCGGCCCCACCCTGCGCCAGATCCACCTGGCCCACCTGACGAGAGAGAATACGAACACCTGCTGACCTGAGCCTTCGGGATCCGCTTTCCCACAACCTCTTCCGCCCCCGAGAGAAAGATGGCAAGACCTACAGCCACTCCGACAGAAGCCCGCCAGCTCTCTTCCAAACCCGATCCCAAACTCCATCCAGCAGTGCCAGAATAAGATGTCAAAATAAAAAGCGCTGTTTCGTTGTCCGAAAAGATTATGGATGCTGCGGCGGTTTCCACATTTGATGGCCAAGCTCTGGATCACGTGCTCATTTTCGACACCACCCTGCGCGACGGGGAGCAGTGTCCCGGCGCCACGCTGAACACCGAAGAGAAGCTGGCCATCGCCCGGCAACTGGCCCGGCTGGGGGTCGATATCATTGAAGCTGGGTTTGCCTATGCCAGCCCCGGGGACTTCGAGGCGGTGCAGAAGGTGGCCGAGCAGGTGGGCACCCCCGACGGCCCTGTCATTTGCAGCCTGGCCCGCGCCCTCAAGGCCGACATCGAAGCGGCAGCCGAAGCTCTTAAACCCGCCGCCAAGCCCCGTATCCACACCTTTATCTCCACCTCGGACATTCACCTCAAGTACCAGTTGCGCAAGACCCGCGCCGAAGTGCTGCAAATTGCCGAAGAGATGGTGGCCTACGCCAAGTCCTTCGTGGACGATGTGGAGTTCTCCATGATGGACGCCACCCGTTCCGATCCGGAGTTTCTCTACCAGGTGATCGAGGCAGCCATTCGGGCCGGCGCCAAAACCATCAACATCCCGGACACCGTCGGCTATGTCATGCCTGAGGAGTTCGGCCAACTGATCAAGGGCATCCGCGAGAATGTGCCCAACATCAAGCAGGCCATTATCTCGGTTCACGGCCACGACGACCTGGGAGTCTCAGTAGCCAACTTTCTGGAGGCGATCAAGCAGGGGGCACGGCAAGTGGAAGTGACCATCAACGGCATCGGCGAGCGGGCCGGCAACGCGGCGCTGGAAGAGTTGGTGATGGCCCTGCACGTGCGCCGCAGTTACTTCAACCCCTACTTTGGCCTGCCGGTGGACTCGGAAAAACCCCTCACCCACATCAAAACCCAGGAGATCTACCGCACCTCCCGCCTGGTCTCCAACCTCACCGGCATGTTGGTGCAGCCCAACAAGGCCATTGTCGGTGCCAACGCCTTTGCCCACGAATCGGGCATCCACCAAGACGGCATGCTCAAAAACCGCCAGACCTACGAGATTATGGACGCCCAGACCATCGGCTTGCAATCGAGCACGCTGGTGCTGGGCAAACACTCGGGCCGCAACGCCTTCCGTACCCGCCTCCGGGAGTTGGGCTTCGAGCTCTCAGAGCAGGATTTGAACAAAGCCTTCCTGCGCTTCAAAGAGCTGGCGGACAAGAAGAAAGAGATCACCGACCTGGATCTGGAGGCAATCGTCAACGACGAGACCCGCCCGGTACCCGATCTCTACCGCCTGGAGCACGTGCAAGTGGTGTGCGGCAACCACGAGGCTCCCACCGCCACCGTGCGCCTGATCACCCCTGAGGGTGAAGAGCGGGTGGACGCCGCCGTGGGCACAGGTCCGGTGGACGCGGTGTACAAAGCCATCAACCGCATCGTCAACATCCCCAATAAGTTAATCGAGTTTTCCGTCCAGTCGGTTACCGCCGGCATCGACGCCATGGGGGAAGTCACCATTCGCCTGCGCCACGAGGATCGCGTCTTCTCTGGCCACGCCGCCAATACGGATATCATCGTTGCCTCAGCCCAAGCCTATATGAACGCCCTCAATAAGCTTTACGCCGCTCTGCACGCGGCCCGCTCGACGGCTGAGCAACGGCAGGCTGCCACCCAGAAGATCTGATGGGCTGCCGCCAGGAGTGCTCCTCTAGGAGCGGGCTGCAGGGATCCCTTCCGCAAACACCCGCCTGATTACTTCCTCGATCGGCGGGTCTGTTACCGTCAAGTCCAGCACCTCCAGATCCGCCAGGAGCTGGGCAACCGTCTGGGTGAGGTGTTCCCGCCGCACCCACAGCCGCACCTCACAGCTGCTGCCGGGATCCCCCTCGCTGCGCAGCTCTCCATAGACTTGCAATTGGGCGAGGGGGCAGGGGCGAGCCAATTCCAGCTTCACCTCGCGATAGGGGGCAAAGCGCTGCCGCAGCTCCTCGAGGCCGCCATCGTAAATGAGTTGCCCGGCGCTGATCACCAGCACCCGTTCACAGAGCGCCGTAATGTCGGCCATGTAGTGGCTGGTCAACAAGACTGTTGCCCCGTAGCGGCGGTTGTAGTCCCGCAGAAATTGCCGCACGGCGGCCTGAGCGTTAACATCCAACCCCAAGGTCGGCTCATCCAAAAACAAGATCTGCGGGCGGTGGATCAGGGCCGCCAGCAGTTCCGCCTTCATCCGCTCCCCCAGAGAAAGCTTGCGCACTGGCTGCTTCAGCTTGCCCTGCAGGTCGAGCAGCTCCGCCAACTCCCCCACTCGCTCGCGAAACTCCTTTTCCGGGATCTCATAAACGGCAGCGTTAATCCGCAGAGAATCTATGGCCGGCAGATCCCAGATAAGCTGTTGCTTCTGGCCCATCACCAGGGTGATCTGCCGCAAAAAAGCTGGCTCCCGCCGGTAGGGCATATGGCCGACCACCTGCAGCGTGCCCCCGGAAGGGTAGATGAGACCCGCCAGCATCTTGAGGGTAGTGGTCTTGCCTGCCCCGTTCGGCCCCAAAAAACCCACCACCTCCCCCGGCTGAATCTGGAAGCTCATGGATTGCACCGCTGCGATGTAGTGATAGGTACGGCGAAAAAAGTGGCGCAACGTACCGACCACCCCCGCTTCCTTAATGGCTACCGGGTAAACCTTGCTCAGGTCGCGAGCCACGATGATCGGCTCAGGTCGGATTGGCACGTCAGACGACATAGCTCCTCACCCCCTAAAACAATCAGATCCGCTAGCCCAACTTCAAGGGCAAACCTCCTGAAGCTGGGCATGTCGGATCTGGCTGGGGGTATTCTCAGTATGGAGGAGAAACAGCAAACAGGCAGGGGAACTACAGCAGTCCTACGTCTATCCCAGGCTTGCCGGCAACCAGCTCCACCTTCAGGATACGGCCACCCGACTTTTGGATACGCTGTTGCTCCCGAAACCAGTTGTCGTAGGGCACCAGCTTCGTGAAGTAGGTATTTTGCAGCTCCCGCTGGGTGCGAATGCGGGTTTGGCTGGGCACACAGGCCGTGATCTTAAACAGGCGCATGATAAAGGATCCCTGTTGACAGCAAAGTAACTGACTTGACCAGCAAAACAGGCGACTCACCTCAGAAAGCTCGCGTACCCCAGTTAGCACACCAGATCCCTGCGGCAAATCGCCTGTCATGCTCGTTAGACAATGAACCTCACGCCAAGGCAATGACGCTGGCAGTTAGCTCAGGCCAGAGCAGATGTAGTCGAAGTACACACCCATTTCCTTGCCGGCTTCAGGCCCCACCAGGGCAGCGGTTACTTCTTTCATGGCTTGAATGGCCTGAATGGTGGCCCCAATCGGCACTCCCAGCGAGTTATAGGTCTCTTTGAGGCCGTTGAGCACCCGCTCGTCGAGGATGGAGGGATCCCCAGCCAACATGGCGTAGGTAGCGTAGCGCAGGTAGTAGTCCATGTCGCGGATGCAAGCGGCATAGCGACGGGTGGTGTACATGTTACCACCGGGACGGGTGAGGTCGGAGTAGAGCAACGCCTTGGCCGCCGCATCTTTAACAATGGTGGAGGCGTTGGCCGCGATTGTAGCAGCCGCTCGCACCCGCAGCTCGCCCGTGGCGAAGAAAGCCTTCAACTTGTCCATGGCCGAGCTGTCGAGATACTTGCCTTGGACGTCGTAGCTATTGATCACAGCAGTAATCGCGTCTTGCATGATGAGCTTCCTAAATCCAAATCGGTGAACGTTAAACAGTTGCGCGGTTAGAACAATGTAGGGATTAGCTCATTGCCCCTACCACAAAGTCAAAGTAGTAACCGGCCTCAGCCGCGTCCTCAGGAGACAACAGGCCCATGGCCACCTGCTTCATTTGGCGAATGCTCTCGGCCACCGCCGGAATAGGCGTGCCCAAAGAGTTGTACATCTCCCGCACCCCCACCAAGCCAATCTCCTCAATCGGGGTGACATCGCCGGCAACGATCCCGTAGGTGATCAGGCGCAGGTAGTAGTCCATGTCCCGCAGGCAAGTTGCCGTCATCTCCTCTCCGTAAGCATTGCCACCTGGGGAGACGATGTCAGGACGCTTCTGGAAGAGTTGATCGGCAGCTTGTTTGACGATGCGCTCGCGAGACTCAGTCAAGACTTGAGCGATGCGCAGCCGCTTCTCGCCGGAGGTAACAAAGGACTTGATCCGATCCAGCTCCCCCGGGCTGAGGTAGCGGGCTTCTGCATCCGCATTCACAATCGATTTCGTGACAACACTCATGGACATCCATCCTCAAGTCAATTTTTTTAAAGAGTATGACGAGCATACCCGCAAGCTATTTTCCGACATGCTTGCCGTCTGCCATCTCAGATCTTCACACTTCTTAAAATGCCTCCCAGGAAAGGAGCGCTCCCTTCCCGTCAACTCCTGCAGCGGCTGTCCGGCAAGGGGGACGTTTGTCAATAAGCGTAAAACAGTCCCTGCTGGGCCAGCCGGAATAGACCCAGGTGGCCACAGAGCAACCCACCCCTGCTTAGCTTTGCGGAGTGGGCAATAGCTTGAGGGCGGGCAGTGTGGCAAGGGATGGCGATCGGCGCTAGGGAGTTAAAGTTAAGTTGCGCTTTTCAGGTGTCGCTAGGGCAGATAGGGCTGAAAGTCCTGAGTGACCGTCAGGGTCAGGTTGGCGTTGGGATCGATCACCGCCACCTCCGGCGCCGTCACATTGCCGATCACGGCCCCCGCTGCCGCTCCACCTAGCACCTTCTCCGTCGAGATCACCCGGTCGCCAAACAGGCCGCCCAAGATCGCCCCTGCCGCCGCCCCGATCAGGGCATCCTGCACAACTGCCTCTGCAGAAGTGTGGCGGGGATCCTTGCGCAGCGGGATTACCTGGCTTTGGGCGTAGAGAGGATAGGATTGGCCGTTGAAGATCAAGGCCCGCGAGACAAACTGGGTGCCGCCGCTCACCGGCTGGAATTGGCCTTCTAGGATAGCTCCCGCCGGCACGACCATGTTGCCGTAGATATCCCGCAGGGGAGTCTCCAGGCTAAGGCTGACGGCGCGGGTTTCGCCAGGGGCAATCAAGAGGGCTTCCGGAGAGCGATGCACGGCTTGGATGAGATCCCCAGAGCGCAACAGCAAGGTGGTTTGCAGTTGAAAGGGCTGGCTTGGCTCATCAGGGGGAAGGGGGTTCACCGGGCGCCATCCCTGGCCGGGGGGCGGTGGCGGCAAGGGATCCCTTTGCGCCAAAACCGGGGTGGCTGCCCGTAGCCAGAGAAAACCGGCGAGTAGAGGAGCCAACAGACGACGGGCTGGGTTGGTCATGGTCTTACCCCCGATCTACCACTTCTACGTTAGCTGTAAGCCGGCCAAAGCTGGGGACAACAGCCCTGTCTGGCCTTCTATCCCCATCAAAGCCAGTTGGATATAGGGTGGCTACTCCAGGCAAGCAGATTCCGCTGCTCTTCAACCCAGATGGAAGTACGGAAAAGCGCCGCGGCTGCCGCCTTGGGATCCCTGCTGTCCATGCTAGATTAGGCCCTAGGTTTCGCAGGGGGCCAAGGTATTTCTGCGCTCCCAGCTCTTCTCTTCCTTGACTCAGGTAGCTATGAAGCGCAGCACATCCATGCCGGGCCAACCTTCTCCCAGTTCAGAAGCTTCTGCTCAACCTGCCCGTTTGCATCAGCAGGACGGAGTTCGTTCCTTTTTTGAGCCTTTGGCCGTTCTTAAGTCTCTTCTCTCGCCGCTGCTGCTGGTGCTCTTGGGCATTGGGCTAGGAGCAGCTCTCATGGGAAGCAACGGAGTATCTGCGCAAACGACGGCAACCCCGCCCCAACTGAACCTGAATTTTATCGCCGAGGTGGCGCAAAAGGTGGGGCCGGCGGTGGTGCGCATCGACTCCGAGCGGACGGTGCGCGTTCCGGGCGCTTTTCCAGAGGAGTTCTTTAGCGATCCCTTCTTCCGGGATTTCTTTGGCCAAGCGATCCCTTCCATCCCCCGCCAACGGCGGCAACAGGGCACTGGCTCCGGCTTTATCATCAGCCCGGACGGCCAGATCATCACCAACGCCCATGTGGTCGAGGGATCCGACAAGGTGACGGTGACGCTCAAGGATACCCGCAGCTTTGACGGCAAAGTAATTGGCACCGATCCGGTGACGGACATTGCGGTGGTGAAGATCGAGGCCCAGAACCTGCCGACGGTGAAGCTGGGCCGCTCCGAACTGCTGGAGCCGGGCCAGTGGGCCATTGCCATCGGCAACCCCCTGGGGCTGGACAACACCGTAACCGCTGGGATCATCAGCGCTTTGGGCCGCTCCAGCGGCGAGATCCGCGTGCCCGACAAGCGGGTGTCTTTTATCCAGACGGATGCGGCCATCAACCCCGGCAACTCAGGCGGCCCCCTGCTCAATGCTCAAGGGGAGGTGATCGGGGTGAACACGGCTATCATCCAAGGGGCGCAAGGGCTGGGCTTTGCCATTCCCATCGAGACAGCCCAGCGGGTGGCCAACCAGTTGATCGCCCGCGGCAAGGTGGATCACCCCTACCTGGGCATCCGTATGCTCACCCTCACCCCCGACCTGAAGGAACGTCTCAACCAGGATCCCAACAGCCGCATTTTCGTGACGGTGGATCAGGGGGTGCTCATCGGCGAGGTGATCCAGGGATCCCCGGCAGAGCGGGCGGGCCTGCGCGCCGGAGACATCATTCTTGCCATCAATGGCCGCGCCGTCACCACCGCCGACCAAGTGCAACAGGAGGTGGAGCGCACCGAGGTGGGCAGCACCCTGGAGCTGGAGATCGAGCGAGCTGGGCGGCGGCAGAAGATCCGGGCCGTCACCGGATCGTTCCCGGCCCCCGGCAGAGGCTAATGGGATGGGGTTGAGGCTCTGGGGCGGGGCAATGCCGGTAGTGCCGCTGTCGCTCTTGCAGTTACGGATCGGGGACAATAATGGTTTAATGGTGGCTTAGCAGTCGCAACTTCCTGGCCCAGGCCGGAACACTCTCGGCAGGGCCGCTTGTCTCGAGTTGGGGATCCCTTTTGCCATGCTCAAAACCACTCGTCGCCTGGCTCTGCTGGCCCTCTCGGGGCTGGCCGCCCTTGTTCTTGCCCCTCAAGCGGGCCTTGCCAAACCGATTGTGGTCGGCTCTAAGGACTTCACCGAGCAGTTTATCTTGGGGGAAATGTACGCCTTGGCTCTGGAGGCGGCGGGGTTGGCGGTGGAGCGCAAGCTCAACTTGGGGGGAACGCCGGTGGCCCATGCCGGCCTGCTGAGCGGCGAGATCGATCTCTACCCGGAGTACACCGGCACCGGCCTGCTGACGGTGCTCAAGCTGCCCAGCAGCAGCGACCCGGCCCAGGTATACGCGACGGTGGCCCGCGAGTACGAGCGCCAGTTCCAATTGGTTTGGCTGGATCCGGCCCCCATGAACAACACCCAGGCCCTGGCCATGACCCGCGCCAGAGCGGCGGAGCTGGGCATCACTACCCTCTCAGACATGGTGGCCAGAGCAGGCGAGCTGGTGATGATCGGGCCGCCGGAGTTTCAAGCCCGCGAAGACGGCCTGCCGGGACTGCGAGCGGTCTACGGCAACTTTCGCCTCAAAGCCTACAAGGCGGTGGATCCCGGCCTGCGCTACCAGGGCTTGGTCAATGGGGAGGCGGATGTGGCGGTGGCCTTTGGCACTGACGGGGAAATTGCCGCCTTTGACCTGGTGGTGCTCAAGGACGACAAGCAGCTTTTCCCCCCTTACCAGGTGGCGCCGGTGGTGCGCAAAGATACCCTGGAGGCCAACCCCGGCATCGCCACTGCTTTGAACGCCCTTGCTCCGTTGCTGACGGACGAGGTGATGCAGCGGCTGAACTACGAGGTGAGCGGCAAGCGCAAGGAGCCGGCAGAGGTGGCGAGATCCTTCTTGGTGGAGGCCGGTATTTTGAAGGAATAGCCGTTGCCCGAGGCCCCGGCGTGAGCACCCTTGAATTCGAGCGGGTATCGCTGCGCTTCCCCCACAGTTCCCGTCCGGCTGTGGAGGAGTGCAGTTTTTCTGTGGCCTCAGGCCAGTTGGTGGTCATCCTCGGCCCTTCCGGCTGCGGCAAAACCACCCTTCTGAAGATGGTGAACCGGCTGCTGGAGCCCACCCAAGGACAGATTCGCCTGGATGGGCAGGATATCCGCCACTTTCCGGTGACGGCGCTGCGCCAGCGCATCGGCTATGTCATCCAGCAGGTGGGGTTGTTTCCCCACATGACGGTGGCCCAGAATGTGGCGGTGGTGCCGCGACTTTTGGGCTGGCCAAGGGAGCGCATCCGCGAGCGAGTGGACGAGCTGCTCAGCTTGGTCAACTTGCCCCCCCAAGAATACCGACGTCGCTACCCGGCTCAACTCTCAGGCGGCCAACAGCAGCGGGTGGGGCTGGCGCGGGCGCTGGCCGGGGATCCGGATCTGCTGCTGATGGACGAACCCTTTGGGGCCCTCGACGCCATCACCCGTAGCAAGCTACAAGATGAGATCCTGCGCCTGCAGCGGCAACTGAGAAAGACCATCCTCTTCGTCTCCCACGACGTGGAAGAGGCGCTGCGCCTGGCAGATCGCATCTTGGTGATGCAGCAGGGGCGAGTGGTGCAGTTCGATACTCCCTTTCGACTGCTCACCCAGCCGGCCACCCCCTTTGTCAGAGAGCTATTGGGGGCAGACGACATGGTGCGGCAACTGAGCGTGCTGCGGGTGGAAACGGCGATGGAGCGGATCCCGCACAACCACCAGATCCAGGAGGGGGCGGTGGTAAAGCCCCACGAAACCCTACGGCGGGCCTTGTCGCTGCTGCTGCGCACGGGGGCGGCGGCTCTCACAGTGTGGGAAGACGGGCGGGCTATCGGCATCGTTACCCTGGATCACATCCGCCATCTGGCCATGCTGGAGGGGGGATCCGCATGAGCTACCTTCTCCGCCATCCCGGCTTGGTGTGGCAGCTTACCCAAGAGCACCTAGCAATGGTGGCGACGGCCTTGGGGATTGCGCTGGTGCTGGCGCTGCCGTTGGCTTTGCTGGTTCACCACGTGCGCTGGCTAGCCCTACCGCTGATGGGGATCCTCAGCATCCTGTACACGGTGCCCAGCCTGGCTCTAATCATTTTGTTGATCCCTTGGTTCGGGCTCAATGCCCGCTCGGTGGTGGTGGCGATGGTGCTCTACTCGCAGGTGATCTTGGTGCGCCACCTGTACGTGGGTTTGCAATCAGTGGAGCCGGCTCTTCTGGAGGCAGCCAAGGGTCTGGGGATGAACCTCTGGCAGCGGTGGTGGCAGGTGCAGCTACCCCTGATGCTGCCGGTTGCCCTGGCCGGCTTGCGGCTGGCGGCAATTGTGGCCATTGCCATTGCCACGGTGGGGGCCAAGTTTGGGGCAGGGGGGCTGGGCACCCTGCTTTTTGAGGGCATTGCCCAGGCCGGTCGCTACGACAAAATCTGGGCTGGATCTCTAGCGGTGGGATCCCTGGCCTTGCTGGTGAACACGGCTCTGCTGGGGCTGGAGTGGGTGGCTCGCCGCGGCTGAGGGGATAGGCTTTCATCAGGTCTATCTTCGTTTCTGTGGGACGACGCTGGGTGTAGCATGGCTGAGCAACCAAGGACTCCGTCTCCCTGGCGCGAGCGGGTGAGGGATTGGCCATCCCGCAGCGATGTGGAGCTGATGGAAGCGCTCACAGCAGGGCATTCTGTTGCCCTGGCTGTACTCTACGATCGCTATGCCGGCTTGATCTGTGGGCTGGCCCTTAAGATCCTGGGCCATGCGGCCGAGGCGGAAGATCTGACTCAGGCGGTGTTTGTCGAACTGTGGCACAAGCCCGACTATGATCCGCGGCAGGGATCCGTGAGCAGTTTTTTGTGTGCGTTGACCCGTTCGCGAGCCATTGAGCGTCTGCGCTCCCAGGATAGCCATCAACGTTTTTTGAAACACTGGCAACCCCTGCTCGCCGCCGATGGCAGTGCTCCGATCCCTTTTGAGCAGCTCTCCCTCGAGGAGCGACGGCAAGCGGTGCAGGAGGCCCTCAGCCAACTGCCGGAAAGCCAACGGCAGGTTCTCGAGCTGCTCTACTACCAGGGGTTGAGCCAGGCGGACATTGCCCAACACTGGGGGATCCCGCTGGAGGCGGTTAAAGCCCGGACTCGCCAGGCCCTCTGCAAGTTGCGGGAATCGCTCTCCTTGGAGTTAAGTTCTGGGTCTGAAGCCGCCTCGCCCCCTTCATCAGAAGCACAGGAAGAACTAGCCGGCTATCTGCTGGGGGACTTGTCTCCTGAACAGGCAAGCGCCCTGGAGGCACGCCTAACCCAAGACCCGCGGTTGCTGGCAGAGTTGCAGGCCCTGCAAGAAACCCTGCATCTGCTGCCCTATGGGTTGCCAGGGGTGATTCCGCCGGCCAGCTTGCGGGGCAAGGTGATGGCAGAGGCGGGCATTGAGGAGGCGCTGACCCCTCTTCAGCCGGCACTGTCCTCTCTGGGGTTCGGTCGCCTCACGGCTGAGTGGCGCTGGGTAGGGGGCTTGGCGGCAGGGGCCTTGGCTTTGCTGGTTTTCGACAACTGGCGACTGCGACAGGCGCTACAACTGGCCCGGCTAGAATCGGTGCAGACATTGTCCCATCTCTTGCAACAGCCGGGATCCCGTCTGGTGAACTTGCAGGGAGAGGTGGGGTCGGCCAACCTGCTGTTGCGCCCAGGAGAGTGGCAGGAGGTGGTCTTGGCGGCAAGGGATCTGCCCCAACCGGCCCCTGGAGAGCGTTACCATCTCTGGCTCAAGCTGGACGACGGCGAGATCCTCCACTGCGGCACCTTTCAGGTGGATGCCCAGGGATCCGCACTTGTGGCCTTGCGCCCGCCACACCCGCTGCCAGAGGGCGCCCGCCCCCAAGAGGTGCTGGTTACGGCCCAAGCCGCTGCCGTCCCTCGCCAACCCCAGGGTGAGGTTCTCTTGAAAGCCAAGGTGTCTTGGGAAAAGTGAAAGGGAAGATGCGGGGATTGGCTTTGTCGGTGGGGTTGGCTCTGGCCCTGCTGGCTCTATGGTGGACGGATCCCACCCCAACCACCCTGAGCCGATACACCACTTCCTTGCAGGAGCGCACTCCCTCGCAGCTCCACAACATTCGCCAGGCTGCCCAAAGCCTGGATGGGGTTTACATTCGGCCAAGGGCAGTTTTTTCTTTCAACCAGGTGGTAGGGCCGCGCACCCTCGAGCGGGGCTATCTGCCTGCACCGGTATTCATGGTGGCCGAAACCCTGGATTCGGTTGGGGGCGGGATCTGTCAAGTCTCCTCCAGCCTATACAACGCGGCTTTGCTGGCGGGGCTGGAGGTGGTGGAAAGGCACCCCCATTACCGACCCGTGGAGTCGGTGCCCCCCGGCCTGGATGCCACCGTTTGGTACGGCTTGGCCGACCTCAAGCTGCGCAACCCCTTCCCTTGGCCGGTGCGCCTGCGCCTTCAGATCCGCGGCCAAAATCTCATCGTGTCGGTGCTGGGACGGGGATCCCGCCACGCCCTCCAGATACCCCCCATTCACGTGGAGCAGCAGCGGCTGGATCCCCCGCATTTGCAGGTGAGCGTCTATCGCGGCAACAAGCTCCTCTCCCAGGATCGCTATGTTGCTCCCTAGCCGCCAAGCCCCTCTTGGCCAAGTCCGCTGCGTCTCCTCGGAGGCCGCATCCTAAGCTGCCTCTTCAACCGGTTTGAGACGCTGGCCAGGCGCTCTGCACTGCTGGTGACCCCCTCACCCCCAGCCCCTCTCCCAAAGAAAGAGGGGGGTCTAAGGAGCGAGGGGAGAAGCCGTTTGGATCATCTTGCAACCACCAGCACTCCCATCATGCCACCGGCTAGGGGGTAAAACTTGGCAGTAGAAAATCCTGCCTGCAAGGCCATTTGCCGCTGCTCTTCGCCAGAGGGGAAGCCGTCCAAACTGGGATCGAGGTAGGCATATTCAGATCCCAGTCCCAGGGTTTGGGCCTGGGCAACGACCTGGGTGTTCAGGTACCAGCGCTGAAAGTGAGCAAGAAACGGGATCCCTGTGGGGCGATGAAAGTCCAAAATAGCGGCACGACAGCCGGGCTTGAGCACCCGGCAAATCTCTCGCAACGCCTGCGGGATATCGGTTACGTTGCGCAGGCCATAGCCCATTGTAACGGCATCAAAACTGTCGTCGGAAAAAGGCAAGGCCAGGGCGTCTCCCAACACCCACTCGAGGAAGTAGCCGGGAAAAAGACGGGAGCGCCGCCGAGCAATATCCAGCATGGCCGGGGAGAAATCCAGGCCGACCACATGTCCCCTTCGTCCCACCCGGCGGGCCAGTTGTAGCGCCAGGTCGCCAGTGCCGCAGCAGAGATCCAACACGTGCCCGCCAGGGCCGGCGCGCGACCAGCGCACAGCCATGCGCTTCCAAACCTGATGCAGGCCCAGGCTCAGGGTTTGGTTGAGGGCATCGTAGTGGGGGGCAATGCGGTCGAAGAGCTCCCGAATCTGCTCAGGGCGCTCAAAGGCTGGGCTGGGCACCGCTTCTCAACTCCGCTTTGCATCGATCGTACCAGCAGTCTCCAGACAGGGCTATTGCGGCACCGGGATCCCGCTCACGCCGACTCGGTGGCGGCGGCTGGGATAATCGGCCAGGCTCAAGGACAAAGACCGGGATCCGGCCAAGCTGGAGGCGGGGATGCGGACAGTTCCCTGGAAGACTTGGCTGTTGGGAGGCAACTCCCCAGGCAGGCCTTGGGTGAGGGCGTTGATTGATCGTCCGGTGTCGTCAGTAACGTTCAGGAAGCTGTAGAGAAAGCGCACCGTCTCTGCCGAATTGTTCTGCATCGCCACGTTCAAAACCACTTGCCCTCCCTCGCGGCGAACTGAGAGCACCTGCATGGCAACCTGCCCGCTGGCAGCCACTTGCCGAGGTGGGGGAGGTGGTGTAAGTGCTGGTGGCGGCGAGGGGCGCAGCAGTTGGGGAGAGGGAGAAGCAGGCCGCAGGGTGGGGGATGGGGCTACCGCCAACTCAGGAGATAAGGGGGGGG
>NZ_JANSJN010000047.1:0-20614 GCF_047462555.1 Synechococcus sp. B60.1 | reverse complement strand
GTTTCCAATTTCTAGGGATCCCCCCGAAGGGGGAACTCTATCCCTATTAAACCCAGGCGGGGCAAGGAATGCAAGACCCATTTGCGAGGGGGTCGGTCGAAGACGGCAAAAAAGAACTTGGAAGAGGGGGGGCAAGAGGCCTGAAAGCCTTGTGGGGCAAGGCATCGAGCGGGTCAACGAAGGAATCGGCCTTTGCGGGATTTGGCGAGGCGCTCGCGGAGCTGCTGCTACCGTTTTTGTGCTCTCTTAGAAACATTGCTGGGGTCGGGATCCCTGGATAGGGGCAAGGGGTTTGGATCCCTGCCGGCGTAATGGTTTAATGGAGGTTTAGCAACATTTTTTAAGCAACAGTTGCCCTCTATGGCCGAGACCTTCCTTTACAATGCCTTGCGTGCCGCCCTCGACGAAGAGATGGCTCGGGATCCCAACGTGTTTGTCCTCGGAGAGGATGTGGGCCACTACGGCGGCTCCTACAAAGTCACCAAAGACCTGTATCGCAAGTACGGGGAGATGCGCCTCCTGGACACCCCCATTTGCGAAAACAGCTTCACCGGCTTGGCCATCGGGGCAGCGATGACCGGCTTGCGGCCGGTGGTGGAAGGGATGAACATGGGCTTTTTGCTCCTGGCCTTCAACCAAATTGCCAACAATGCCGGCATGCTGCGCTACACGTCTGGCGGCAATTTCAAGATCCCGCTGGTGATCCGCGGGCCAGGCGGGGTAGGACGCCAGTTGGGAGCCGAGCACTCGCAGCGGCTGGAGGCCTACTTTCAAGCGGTGCCCGGCCTGAAGATCGTAGCCTGCTCCACTCCGTACAATGCCAAGGGTCTGCTCAAGTCGGCCATCCGCGACGACAACCCCGTTCTCTTTTTCGAGCATGTGCTCCTCTACAACCTCAAAGAAGACCTGCCGGAGGAGGAGTACCTGTTGCCCCTAGACAAGGCGGAAGTTGTCCGCACGGGCTCTGACGTTACCATCCTCACCTACTCGCGCATGCGCCACCACGTGCTCAAAGCTGTGGACACCCTAGTGCAGCAGGAGATCGACCCTGAGGTTATTGACTTGATCTCCCTCAAGCCTCTCGATATGGAGACCATTGCCGCCTCGGTGCGCAAAACCCACCGGGTGGTCATTGTCGAAGAAGACATGAAAACGGGCGGCATTGGGGCAGAGCTGACGGCCCGCATCATGGAAGAACTGTTTGACGAGCTGGACGCGCCCGTAGTGCGTTTGGCTTCCCAAGACATTCCCACCCCCTACAACGGCACGCTGGAAGCGGCCACCATCGTGCAGCCAGCAGATATTGTGGCGGCGGTGGAGCGGCTCCTCTACGGATAAACGCCAGATGACTCTATAACAAACACCGTTGAACTTCGGCGAGAACCGGGGGGAACACTCAATCAGGACTCAGGGAGGCTGGGTTCTTCTTCAGGGCAACGAGGGCAGCATGGCCAATTACGACTGGATCGTCATCGGCGGTGGGATCACCGGAGCAGCCTTGAGCTACGAGCTGGCCCGTCAAGGAGGATCCGTTCTTCTCCTTGAAAAGGAGGCGCTGCCGCCCAGTGCCACGCGCTACAGCTACGGTGGCCTGGCCCATTGGGCGGGGAAAACCCCCCTGCTCAAAGCCCTGGGGGAAGAAGGGATCCACCGTTACCGCACCCTCTCAGAGGAGCTGGAGGCAGACATTCACTTTCGCGAGCTGGATCTGCTCCTGCCGATTGCTCCTGGCTACTCTGTGGAAAATGTGGAGGCGGATCTGGCTGACTGTCGCATCCCACCCCAGCGCATTTCCGTGGAGACGGCCTGTGAGCTGGAGCCCCTCTTGAATCCGTTGGCCCTGGAGGGCGTGCTCTGGGCGCGACATGGCCACATTCACCCCTGGCTGACGACGCTGGCTTTTCAGAAGGCTTTTCAACGCCTGGGGGGATCCCTACTTTTGCAAACCGTAACCGGCTTGCGGCGGCAGGGGCAGCAGATCACGGGGGTGGAGACCCCTACAGGCTGCTATGGGGCAGCCCAGGTGGTGGTGTGCGCCGGCGGCTGGACACGGGCTCTGTTGCGCCAGGCCGGGATCTGGGCCCCTATCTACTTCACCCACGCCGAATCCCTTGAGCTGGAGCCTGCAGAGGTGCGGTTGAGAACCATCGTCATGAGCGCGCCCGTGCAGCGCCTGGAGCTAGAGCGGCAAGCCGGCCACCCCGACCGGGATCCCCTCTGGGACAAGCCGGGGCAGGAGATCTGCCCGCCGATTTTGGATGTCGGGATCCTGCAATTTCTAGACGGCAGCCTTCGCCTGGGCCAGATCAGTCGGGCGCTGACGGATCCCCAGGCCGAGGTGGATGCCGCCGCTAGCGAAGCGCAAATCCGCTCCCAAGCAGAGCGCTACTTGCCGGCAGTAGCTCACTTGCCCGGGCGCTGGCGCCACTGCTTAGTGGCCTTTAGCAGCGATCACCACCCTCTGGTGGGATCCCTGCCCGGCTGGGAAGGGCTGCAACTCTTTTCCGGCTTCAGCAACCCCTTGGCCATTGTGCCGGCCTTGGCCCGCCGCTTTGCCCAGCAGGCCTACGGACAGGCCGATGAGTGGCTTCCCAGTCTCTCACCAGCGCGCTTTGCTGGGTCCTCAGCCGCTGCTCCTCTCCCTCAGGGATAGGGGCAAAAAGAATCCTCCCTCCTTGCTCAAGACCCCTCCTCAGCCGGCGGTGTCTCCAGCAGGTCTTCCAGGCTCAGTTGGACTTGGCGCTGCAAGGCCCGAATGGCTTGATATTCCTGTTGAATACTGGCCTGGTACTGGGCAGCAAGGGCGGTGTTGCCCTCGGAAAAGGCTTGATCCCAAAGCTGGGTCCAGTAGCGGTAGCGCTTTTGGCGAATCTCCAGCTCCATGTTGGCCAAGGCGGCGCGCACCACCAGCTGGGGGCGCATCAGGGCAATACGGGTTGTTTCATCCAGCCAGAGCAGGTGGCTAAGGCGCTCGTTGAGCTCATCGTCTTGGGCGCAGAGGGTGCGCAAAGCCGTCAGCAGAGCCTCTCCCTGCTCTTCCAGCTCCGGTTGCGCCGCCAGTAGCTCCAAGATCCGCTGCCACAACTCCCGGTGGGGACGGAAGCTAAATTGCAGCTCGCGCTCCAGCAAGGTGTGGCGGATCTCGCGGCGGTACTCGGCAAAATGCAGGAAGATCTGCAGAAGGTGGGACTCTGCTTGCAACAGTTTGGATCCCTTGTTGGCAGAAAGTTGCTGGGGTTGAGCCCAGCGGTGCTGGCGTACGGCACGGCGCAGATCCTCTTCCAGGTCGCGGCTAAGGCGGGCGTTGCCGCGGCTAAGCAATTCCGCCACCTTGTGAATGTACAGAGAGCGCCACTGTCCGCCCAAGCCAGCCAACAAGTGCACCAGCGCCTGATAGGCCTGCTGGAAATCGGCAGCTTGGCTGAGATCTCGACCGGCCAGCACCTGCTCAATCCGCCAATCCAGCCATAGGGGAGCCTGAGCCAGCAGGGCCTCCAATTGGGAAGCGGGGTGCTGCCGCAGGAACTCGTCGGCATCTTTCCCAGCGGGGAGGGTGAGGATGCGCAGCTCAATTTCCCCCCGCCGCGCTTGCTCTTCAATGGCTGCGATAGCCCGGTTGGCGGCGTTGAACCCGGCGGGGTCGGCATCGAAGTTGAGAATGAGCCGCTTAGACTGCGTATAGCGCAGCAAGGCCTTGACCTGCTGCGGCGTCAGGGCCGTGCCCATGGCGGCTACGGCATAGGCAATCCCGGCTTGGTGTAGGGCGATGACATCGAAGTAGCCCTCCACTACCAAGACCTGGTCGGCCTTGGCAATGGCCTCGCGGGCAAAGTTGAGGCCATAGACCACCTGGCTCTTGTTAAAGAGCTCCGTTTCCGGGGAGTTGAGGTATTTGGGCTGCTCCTCCCCCAGCGCTCTACCGGCAAAGCCAATCACCCGCCCCTGGGGATCAAAAATGGGCAGCATGATGCGGTTGCGAAAGCGGTCGTAGTGGCCAGATCCCTGCTGGCGCGGCACCAGCAAGCCAGCTTCTTCCAGGAGCTTGACCGGCTGACCCTTCTGGTTAACCAGGTATTCGTAGAGCGACTGCCACCCAGGGGGAGCAAAGCCGATTTGAAACTTTTGCCAAGTCTCTTCGCTCAGGCGCCGGCTGTGCAAATACTCGCGGGCTGCAGCTCCCACCTGGGAGCGGAGAGCATGCCGATAGAAATCGGCAGCCAGGGCCAAAATCTCCAGCAGCTTTTCCCGGTGGGAGAGTTGGCGCTCGTAGTCCTGGGACAGGGATCCCTTTGGCTCCGGCAGGGGCAGGTGGTAGCGCTGGGCCAGGCGGCGCACGGCGTCGGCAAAGGAAAGGTGCTCGGTCTGGCTGATAAAGCGAATCACATCTCCCCCGGCACCGCAGGCGAAGCACTTGTAGATCTGCTTGCTGGGGCTGACCTGAAAGCTGGGCTTGTGGTCGTTGTGGAAAGGGCAGAGGCCGACAAAGTTTTTCCCCTGCTTGCGCAGCACCACCTTTTCCGCCACCACCTCGACGATGTCGGCTTTCTGGCGCACCAACTGGATGAAGTCTGGCGGCAGACTGCTCATAACCCTGGGGATCCTACACCCCATGGTACCTGCAGGGGACTTGACAGGCTGTCTTTTGACCTGACCTGACCTGCCGGAGATAATGGTCTGGCTTCAAAAGCTGGATTTTTCCATGAACGGTCTTTTGCAGATTGTTGAGAGGAAAATGCGGATTGTCAAACTTTTCTTGCTGCTTTTGCTGGTCGGTGCTGCTGTCTTTTGGGGCCCACAAGTGGCTTCTGCGGAACCGGATTTGGCCTTGGGAGCTAAGGTCTTTCAAGCCAAGTGTGTGGGCTGTCACTTGAACGGGCGCAACAGTTTGGTGGCGGCGAAAAACCTCTCTCTGGCGGCTCTTCATGAGTACCACGTGGATACCCCTGAGCTAATCCAGGCCCAGGTGCGCAACGGCAAAGGGGCCATGCCCGCTTTTGGCAAGCTTCTCAAGCCAGAAGAAATCGAAGCCGTGGCCGCCTACGTTCTAGACCGGGCTGAGCACAACTGGAGCAAAGGCTAATGGCCCAGGAGAGGACTCAAGATCTGACCCTGGCACCTCAGATGCCGCAGGAGCAGAGCTGTGGAGCACAGGGATCCCGCCGCAAAATCTTGTCGGTTGGGGTGGGGGCTCATGGTTTGGTGGCGGTGGGCATTTCTGCCCATGGGGTGGTGGCCATCGGCGTGGTGACCCACGGCATTCTCTCCATCGGCCTGGTGGCCATGGGCGCCCTCTCCTTTGGGCTGGTGTCGATGGGCTTGGCCAGTGCCGGCCTGGTGTCCATGGGCCTTTCCAGTTGGGGTCAGCACAGCATGAGCGTGACCGAATCCCACGGATCCCATCCCCATCCTTAGCTTTTGTTGGCCGGATCCTGCCCGGTTCTCTTTCCACCTGGCGTTGTTAAGGAGTATTTACAATGTTCAGTTGGCACAGTTACCTCGCCTTGGCCAAGAAATCTCTGCTGGCCCTGGGAATGAGCGTTGTGCCCCTTTCTTCTGCTTGGGCCCATGTGACCGTCCATCCCAAAGAGGCCCCGGCGGGCAGCGTTGCCAAGCTCACCTTCCGCGTGCCCCATGGCTGCGATGGCTCCCCGACCATTCGCCTGCGGGTGCAGATCCCGGAAGGGGCCACCTCGGTAAAGCCGATGGTGCACCCCCTCTGGAAAATTGAGACGGTGAAAAAGCCGCTGGATAAGCCCTACGAGTCCCACGGGAAGATGATCACCGAAACAGTGGCCGAGGTGATCTGGAGCGGCGGATCCCTGCCGGATGAGTTCATGGATGAGTTCAGCCTCAGCCTCAGGCTGCCGGATCGCCCCGGCGAGACTATCCCCATCCCGGTCATCCAGGAGTGTGAACAAGGCATGTACCGCTGGATCCAGGTGGCGCAGCCGGGGGAGGATCCCAAAAACCTGCCAGAGCCGGCGCCGCTGCTGAAGCTGACGGACAAAGGAGAGACCCACGGCCACGGACAGGGACACAGCCACGGTCATGGCGCTCGCTAGCCGGGTTGCCGCTGGAATCATGTCTTTTTTGCAAAAAGGGATCCTCTTCTGGATTCGGGTTGGTCTCCTGGGCACCCTGCTGTGGGTGGGCGGGATCCAGCCCGTTTTTGCCCATGCCAGCTTGCTCTCCACCTTTCCCGAAGATGGAGCAATCCTGCAGGAAGGGCCGGCGCAGGTGCGGCTGGTCTTCAATGAACCTGTGCAGCTCACGCAGCTCCAGGTTTTGGACGGCAACGGCCAGGTGCTGCCCCTGGAAAACTTGGTCGGCACGGGCAACGCACCGCAGGGGGATTTACCGGCGGAGATCCCGGAGGGGGTTTACATCGTCAGTTGGCGGGCCATCTCTGCCGATTCCCATCCGGTGAGTGGTTCGTTTGCCTTTCAGGTGGGGACGGCGGATCCGGGGCTGTTGCAGGCGGCGAGGGCAGCCCAAGCGGGGGATCCCTTCTATTGGCCGCTGGTGGGAGTGCGCTGGGGGATCTACCTGGGCAGCCTGTTTGTGGTGGGCGTGCTGGGCTGGTGGCGGCTGGTGCGGGGGCGGTCGGGCCCTGCAGATCAAATAGAGCTCTCTGCCGAGGCCTGGGCTTTTGCGGCTGCCTGGCTCACCCTCAGCCTGACGCTGGTGGCTTTGAGTTTGCACCTGGCCCAGCTCTACCCCCACTTTGCCGGGTCGGAGCTGCTGAGCGTGCTGGCCTCTCCCTATGGTTGGGGCACGGGGCTGCGGCTGGTGGGGCTGGGGATCCTGATCTGGGCCTGCGAGGGCGGCCCTGGCTGGGCCAACGGATTGGGGTCGATGGCGGTGATTGGCTCGTTTTTGCCCATCGGCCATGCCCTCACCAGCGAGTATCCAGCAGGGACGATGGCCCTCTTGGGGCTGCATCTAGCCGGCTCGGCTTTTTGGTTGGGGGGGTTGTGGGGGCTGGAGCGCCTGCTAAGCCATTCGCGCCAGCGGGACGGAGTCCTTGAGTTGACTCCCCCCGCAGTAGGCCTCATCCAGCGGTTTTCCGACGTGGCCACCTGGGCCGTGCCGGGGCTGGTGCTGGCAGGGGTGGGAATGGGCGGGATCCACCGCGGCTGGGACTGGGATCATCCCTACGGGCAGTACCTCTGGGCCAAGCTGCTGCTGGTGCTGATGATCCTAGGGTTGGCCGCCCACAACAAGCTGCGGCTGCTGCCGGCGCTGCGGGCAGGGGGCTGGGCGGCGGCTCGATCCCTGCAGGGGATTGTCCGCCTGGAGTTGGTGGGGCTAGTTCTGGTGCTGGCCTTAACCAGCTTTCTAGTGGCCCAAGCCCCTCCTGGGCAAGGAGCAGAACTCCCCCGGGAGCCAGCCTGCCAAGCGACATTGGGCTGGCCAGAAGGCAGCCTCCGCCTGCAGATCCGACCCTGTCGCCCCGGCAACAACAAGGTGCAAGTGGAAGTCAAAGGGATCCCGGCCCAGGAGCTGAGCTTGGACTTTGACCTGCCCGCGCGTGGGATCCCGCCTTTGCGGCGCCAGGCCCTGCCGAAAGAACCTGGCCGGTTTGAGGTGGAAGATGTCCTCTTGCCCTTAGCGGGAGAATGGCAGATCCGGGTAAGGCTGCTAGTGAGCGACTTCGAGGAGCGACGGGAGCAAGTTAGGCTTAGGGTGGGGGATCGCTAGGAGCTGCCTAGGGAGTGAGCCTCTTCTTCCCCAAGGCGACCTTGGTACCCCTGCAACTGGAGGGCAGCTTGGAAGTCCTGACAGGCTCCTTGCCAGTCACCAAGGGCAGCGCGGGCTAGGGCGCGATTGCAGTGGGCTTTGATATGGCTGGGGTCCAGTTGGAGAACCTGCGTGTAGTCGCGGATAGCTGCCGCAAAGTCTCCCTGCTGGGCATAGGCCCAGCCGCGGTTGTTCAAGGCCCAGAGGCGCGTTTGGGGATCCAGCTCCAGTTGCAGGAGCTGGGTGTAGTCGGCCAGCGCGCTCTCGATCTCCCCCGCCTGATCCCAAAGGAGGGCCCGCCAGAAGAGGGCGTGGCGCTCCTGCGAATTCAAGAGCAGGGCCTGGGTGTAGTCGGCAATGGCCTGCTGTAGCCGGTTGGCCTGCCGGTGGAGATCCCCCCGCTGCCGGTAGGCGAGGGCCGCATCCGCCAGGCCCCAGTCGCAGTTGCAGCTCAAAGCTTGGTCAAGGTCAGCCAATGCTGCCTCCTTGTTGCCCAAAGTCAGATGTACCGCTGCCCGCAGGGCAAATCCCTGAGACGCCTGCGGCTGCGCTTGGATCAGGGCTGTGAAATCCGCCAGTGCTCCCTGCCAGTCCCCCAGCCGTTGCCGCGCCAGGCCTCGGTATAGATGGATACGAGCCAGCAGATCCAGCCCACGCTGGCTCCCCGGCTGGCCTGCCCACTGCAGCGCCTGGGAGAACTCCTCACAGGCTGCCAGCCACTCTTCTTGCTCAAAATGGATCTGGCCGCGGTCAAAGTAGAGCTGCGGGTTATGGGGATCCCGCTCTAGGGCAGCTGTGTAGTCCTGCAGCGCCGCCAAGGGATCCCCCAAAAGCCGGTGAACCTGGCCGCGGCTGCTGTAGGCCCTGGCATCGCTGGGATCCAAAGCAATGGCCTGGCTCAAGTCGGCCAGAGCCGCTTCCAGATGGCCCAGATCCCGATGGGCAATCCCGCGGTTAAGGTAGGCCTTGGCCAACTGGGGATCCAGATCCAAGGCGCGGTTGAAGTCGGCTAAAGCGCCTGCCGGATCCCCCAACTTCTGACGAGCCAGCCCCCGGTAGCAATAGGCCTGGGCTAGTGCAGGGTTAAGGCGGAGCGCCTGTTCACAGTCCGCCAGCGCTGCCTCCAGGGCGTTGTTGCTCAGGTAGGCCATAGCCCGCTGCAGATAGAGCTCCGCCTGCACTGCCACCTCTGCTTCAGAGCTTCCAGCAGCCTGTAGCGCAATGGCCTGAGAGAAATCCTCAATGGCCCCCTGGACATCCCCCACCGCTTGCCGGGCCAGGCCGCGGCGGTAGTAGGCCTTACTGTGACCGGGATCCAACTGTAGCGCCTGGGTGTAGTCCTCTATCGCTCCCTGGAAGTCCAGCAACTGCGCCCGCGCCACTCCCCGGTTAAAGTAGGCTTCGCCATCCTGCGGATCCCGCTTGAGGACTTCGGAGAAATCTGCCGCTGCCCCCTGGGCATCCCCGAGATAGCCGCGCACCACGCCGCGGTTAAAATAAGCCCGCACCTCCTCAGGGTTGAGCTCAAGGGCGCGGGAATAATCCTCAATCGCTTGCTGCGGCTGCTCAAGCTGCCGGTAGGCGTTGCCGCGGTTGTAGTAGGCCACTGCCCAGTGGGGATTGAGGCGGAGGGCGTGGGTATAATCGGCAACTGCCCCTTCATAGTCCCCTAGCCGGTAGCGGGCCAGGCCACGGTTGAAATAGGTGCGGGCCTCTCCCCCCGCCAGTTGAATGACGCGGGTGAAATCTTCAACTGCTCCTGCCCAGTCGCCAGTTTTGTAGCGGGCGCTGCCCCGCTGGCTGTAGGCGCGGCTATTCTGGGGATCCAGTTGAATGGCCAGGGTGTAGTCGGCAATCGCCCCTTGGAGATCCCCTTGGCGGGCTTTCTCTTGGCCACGGACCAAGAGGCGCGCTGCCAAAACCTGGTCTACCGAAAGATCAGAAGCCACAGCTTCGTTGGAAACAGGCAGCAGGGGCCGCAGCGCCTCTAGCACCTCAGCCGCCGACTGAAAGCGCTCTTGCCAGCGGGGACAGATCATGCGATCCAAAATTACCGCTAGCGCCTCGCTAACTGGGGCCAGATCCCGCCAAAGAAGCTGGCCAGTGCGGGGATCGTCTGGGATCTTGGTGGGGGGGCGCCCAGTCAGCGCCTGAATGGCCAGCACTCCGACTGAGTAGATGTCGCTACAGGGCTGCGGCTTGCCGGCAAGCTGTTCCGGGGCTATGTAGCCCACCGAGCCGATGACTGTTGCCAGCTGGGTTTGGCCAGGAGCCGGGCTGACCAACCGGCCCACCTCCTTCACCGCCCCAAAGTCAATTAACACCAACTTGCCGTCGGAATCGCGGCGCATCAGGTTGGCTGGCTTGATGTCGCGATGCACGATTTGACGGGCGTGGACATAGCGGAGGATCTCCAGGATCTCCCCCAGCAGTTTGACGACCTCCGCCTCGCTCAGGGGCTGGCCGGCCACCAGCTCTTGGCCGAGATCGTGGCCGGCAATGAACTCCTCGACTAAGTAGAACTCCTGATCCTGCTCGAAGTGGGCCAAGAGGCGGGGCACCCGGTCGTAGTGGTTGAGTTGGTTGAGAACTTTGGCTTCCCGTTCAAACAGCTTGCGAGCCGTGGCCAGGGTATAGGGATCCGTGGAGAGGGGGCGCAGGCGCTTAACTACGCAGGGGGTGCTGAAGGTATCTCGATCTACGGCCTTGTAGGTAACCCCAAACCCCCCCTGCCCCAGAAGGCCCAGGATTTCGTAGCGCCCCCGCAGAATGGTTCCCGGCTTAACCTTGTCGTCCATGATCCAGCTCGCCCCGCTGTGATCTTGGTCACGGCAAGCTGGCTCGATTCTGCCACAGGCTGCTCGCCTGCAGCGAGCTTGCCCCTAGTCCTGCACGTACTCTTCACCGGAGATCAAGGCTGCTTCTGCCTTCTGGAACTCCCGTCCTAGGTAGGCAGCGTGGCTAAGCTGGGAGACGACCTTTTCGCTTTCTTTTTCAAAGATCTGGACACACAACTCCTTGGCCGTCCGCCCGACGTACACCCGCTGTGGGGAGCGATTGACTGGCCCCCGCGCTGGGATCACCGCCCCCGTCTCCGGGTCGGTGGCCAGTCCCCGCTCGTTGATCACGGTGCTGTAATACTTGGCGCAAATGAGCTGCTGCTGCCGATCAACGTAGATAACAAAGTAGCCTGCCGGATCGAGCTCCAGGGGTCGGCGGGAAAGCTGGTCATCAATGCAGCGCACCTGCTCCCGCAAAGACTCAGAGGAAAAAGACGACATGGTAAAGTTGCCAAGAAGCTCACAAAACGGGTGCCAACGTAGCCAAGACTACCTTACATTATCCCCATTGTGGCTGAGAAATGGGCTCCCTGGAGAGTTCGATTGCTGCAGAAAAAGCCCCCTTGTTGGCCAGGGTTTTGGTTAAGCAATTGGCGGCGGCTTAAAGCAAGTTCAGTGGAAAGGCGGATGCTTGCCAGTGGGAGCTGAGATTACGCTAGAGGCAGCGAGCTAGGGATAGTCTCTGCCAAGATGCAATCGGCCCAAGCTGAGAGGCTAGTGGGGGTTGGAATCCCTGAGATAACACCTTCTGGAGAGCAGGAGCCGGCGGGCCATCTCCTCATCGTGGACGATCAGCCCCACAGTCGCCTGTTGCTGGGGGATCTGTTGGAGAGCATTGGCTATCGCGTCAGCGAGGCGGAAAACGGCCAGCAAGCCCTGCAGATGCTGCCAACCTTGCAGCCGGATCTGATCTTGTTGGATGTGATGATGCCGGGATTGGATGGGTTCGAGGTCTGTCGGCGCATCAAGGCCGATGAGGAGACCCGCTTAATCCCGGTGGTGTTGATTACAGCGGCCGGCGGCCGCAAAAACCGCGTGCGTGGCATCGAGGTCGGAGCCGATGACTTCCTGAGCAAGCCCTTTGATGAGGCGGAATTGCTGGCGCGGGTGCGGTTCCTCGTTTACCAAAAGCACCTCAATGAAGACCTGGATCATGCTGCCCAGGTTTTATTTGCCATTGCCCGCAGCGTAGAAAGCCGGGATCCCACCACCGGGGATCACTGTGAGCGTCTGGCACAACTGGCCAAGGCCTTCGGTGAGTTTCTCCAGCTACCCCGTCCCTTGATCAAGGCGCTGACCTGGGGAGCCTATCTGCACGACATCGGCAAAGTGGGCATACCCGACGCCATTTTGAGCAAAACGGGCAAACACACGCCGGAAGAGTGGGAGGTGATGAAATCCCACGTCTTGATCGGGGAGGAGATCTGCCGCCCGCTGCGCACCATGAAGGATGTGCTGCCCCTCATCCGCCACCACCACGAGCGCTGGGACGGCAGCGGCTATCCCGATGGCCTCAAGGGAGAAGAGATCCCACTGGTGGCCCGCATCTTCCAGATTGCCGATATCTACGACGCCCTTACCTCGGAGCGACCCTACAAGCGAGCCTTCACTGTCCAAGAAGCCATGGACATCCTGCGGGAAGAAACGGCCAAGGGCTGGCGGGATCCCTACTTGGTGGAGCGTTTCTTTGAATTTCTGAGGTCACGACTGCCCCAGTTGGAGTAGGCTGGGGTAGGTAGGCCCTTCAAGACAAGATCCTTTGGTCAGCAGGGATCCTCTACGGCGCTGTGTAGGTTGTCGCCAGTTGTTTCCCCGCTCCCAACTGTGGCGGCTGGTTAGGCAATACGATACTCACCAGGTGCTTCTGGACAAGGGCATGGGCCGTTCTGCCTACCTGTGTCGCCGGCTAGAATGTCTGCGGGCAGCGCGGCGGAAGCAGCAGCTCAGCAGAGCTCTCAAGGCAGCAGTGCCCGACTCGCTGTGGCAACTGCTGGAGCAGCAACTGCTGTGCGATGCTAAGGCCCAGAGCCCCCAGGAAACCTTAGCTCCGGGGGCAAGCGCTTTAGACAAAACCTAGGCAGCTCCAGAATTGGCCAAGTAAGATATTGAAACACCTTTTCAGGCTCATCCAGTCGCGAACTACACGGTAGCCCCTCTCAACTGTCAGAATAGGGGTTGGTTGAGTTAGCCGCGGCCGGCCTGTATGAGCCGCAAAAAGGTTATTCTAAAAGCGCTGTTGATGTTGGTTCCTTCCCCGGTTGTCTTACACTTTATGTCCCCTGCGGATGCTTTCAAAGCAGCTTCGGACTTGGATTCCCTCCAGTCTCCACCCTTGGAAGGATTGACGAGACATTCTCGATGTACCGGAGGAAGCACCTACACACCCAACAGGTTTACTCCTACCCACTAATTATCTGGATTGTAAAACTGACAAGGAGAAAGGAGCAGAGGCTAACAGACGAATGACCGATAAAGTCAGACTTTACGACATTGCCCGCGAACTGGGACGTGACAATCGCGAGGTGCTAGAGGCTTGTGAGCAGTTGGGGATCCCTTTCAAAAGCCATAGCAGCACCATTTCTCCAGAGCAAGCCGAGTTGGTGCGCAGCAAACTGGGTGAACCTCGCGTTGTGAAACCGACTCGTCCCCGGCTCCGGCCCAAGCTGCAGCCTGAGAGCTCTCAACCGCAGTCTCCCGTCGAAGCCAAAGCAAGTGAGCGCTCTCAGCACATTGTCGGCATTCGCCGGCCTGCTCCTGCTCAGCAGCAAGCTGCTGCTGGTGAGGCCAGTTCTTCCAAGCCTTCGCTGCAGCGACCCGACCAGGTCTCCTCCGAAAAAGGGTCCACCGGTGGCAGCCTAGAATTGATAGGCCCGCCGCGGCGACAAGTCGATCCGCCTGTGCGCCCGGCTGCCCAGGAGCCGCAGCCGGCAGCTCCTCCGACTCGCCCTGAGGCTGCTGCCAAAGCCGGCAGCTCCGAACCCAGCCCCGCTCCGGCGGCCAAGCGACCGACGGTGCTCCCTCCCCCTCGACGAGCCGCCTCTGGGCCCGAGCCACCGCAACGGGCCTCTGAATCCGGTCGCCACGACCTTTCGGAGGCGCCCTCCCCCAGCGGCGCTCCTACCTCTCGTCCTGCCGAGGAAAAGGTTTCTCCCCCTCAAGCTGGGCAGCGCCCGCGTCCGCAATTGGTGGGGGCGCCTGTTCGCCCTGGCACTCGTCCCGAGCCACGCCCGCCAGTGGTCAAGAAGGAAGAGAGCTCCGGCAGCGGCAAAGCTGAGGAGGCTCCTCGTCCGCAGCGGCGGCTGGAATTGGTAGGGCCTCCTACCCGTCCTGTGGCTAAGCCTGTTCCCCCTGAGCCAGCTGCTTCCCCTCGCTTACCAGAAGGGATCCCTGAGGAACGCCCCACCCCGGTGTTGGCTGAAGCTCCCGTGCGGCCTGCTGCGCCCAAAATCAAGCGCAAGACGGTAGAAGAAGAGGACGAGGAACTGCAAGCCCTCGAACGACGGGCCAGCCGCACTCAGGCCAAGCGCAAACGCAGCCGCAGAAGAGAGGAAGGAGACGGAGACGTTCTGGATTTGGATCCCTTGACCGTCATCTCCGCTGTCAAGCAGGCGGAGCTGAACGCTCTCAAACCCTTGGCGCGCCCCACCGCCAAGCCCCCCTCCTATCGTCCGCCCGCGGCAGCGGCTGCTCCCGCCGCTCGCCCTCGCCCGGCTGCTAACCGCCCCCAGCGGCCATCGGCCTCTGCCGAAGCTAGCGCTCCTGAGGCGGCAGCAGAATCCTTGCCAGAAGAGAAGGTATTGCTCCTGGAGGGCAGCCTCACCGTGCAGGAATTGGCCCGCCGCCTGCGGGTGGCCGAAACCGAGATCATCAAAACCCTCTTCTTCAAAGGAGTGAGGGTGACCATCAACCAGGTTTTGGACGAGTCGCTGGCTGAGTCGGTAGCCAAAGAGTTGGGCTACGAAGTGCGTCGGCCCGAGGCAGAGCCCAAAGCTAAGAAAACCGAGATGCTCGATCTGGAGGACATCGAGCATCTGGTGCCCCGTCCGCCAGTGGTGACCATCATGGGCCACGTGGATCACGGCAAAACCACCCTGCTCGATGCCATCCGCCACACCAATGTGGCCCAGGGCGAGGCGGGCGGGATCACCCAGCGCATCGGCGCCTACCACGTGGACGTGGACTTTGAAGGCCAGAAGCGACGCATTGTTTTCCTGGATACTCCCGGCCACCAGGCTTTTACCGCCATGCGCGCCCGCGGTGCCCGCGTCACCGACATTGCCGTTTTGGTGGTGGCTGCCGATGACGGGGTGCAGCCGCAGACGCTGGAGGCCCTCAGCCACGCTCGGGCGGCCCAGGTGCCGATCATCGTGGCCATCAACAAGATCGACAAGCCCGGCAGCCAGCCGGAGCGCATCAAGCAGCAGTTGGCGGAGCACGGGTTGTTGCCGGAGGAGTGGGGTGGCGACACGCCCATGGTAGAGGTCAGCGCCCTTACCCGCCGCAACCTAGACGCGCTGCTGGAGATGATCCTGTTGGTGGCGGATGTGGCCGAGCTGCAGGCCAACCCCAACCGGCCCGCCCGCGGCACCGTGATCGAAGCCCACCTGGACAAGGCCCGCGGCCCGGTGGCGACTCTGCTGGTGCAGAACGGTACCCTGCGGGTGGGCGATACCCTGGTGGCCGGCGCTGTGCTGGGCCGAGTCAAAGCCATGATGGACGACCGCGGCCAGCGGCTGCAGGAAGCCGGGCCCTCTTCAGCGGTGCAACTGTTGGGCCTGGAGGAGGTGCCGGCGGCGGGGGATGAGTTCCAGGTGTACACCGACGAGAAAGAAGCCCGGCGGATTGCTGAGGAGCGGGCGGAAGCGCTGCGGCAAGCCCGTCTGCAACAGGCGCTGCTGTCGCGGCGGGTGAGTTTGGGCAGCATCTCTGCCAAGGCTCAGGAAGGCCAGCTCAAGGAGCTGAACCTCATTATCAAGACGGATGTCCAGGGATCCGCCGAGGCCATCCAGACGGCTTTGCAGGAGCTGCCCCAAGAGGAAGTGCGGTTGCGGGTGCTGCTGGCGGCCCCTGGGGAGATTACAGAGACTGACGTGGATTTGGCGGCAGCTAGCGACGCCATTATCCTCGGTTTCAACACCACCTTCGCCCCCGGCGCGCGGCAGGCTGCCGACGACAAGGGGGTGGATGTGCGCGAATACGACATCATCTACAACCTGCTGGACGACTTGCGGGCAGCGATGGAGGGCCTGCTGGAGCCGGAGGAGGTGGAAGAGCCCTTGGGCCAGGCGGAAGTGCGTATGGTGATCCCCATCAGCCGCGGTGCGGTTGCCGGCAGCTACGTGCTCTCCGGCAAGGTGCAGCGCAATGCTCTGGTGCGGGTTCGCCGCAAAGGGGAGGTGGTTTACGAAGGACGCCTCGACTCCCTCAAGCGCTTCAAGGACGACGTGCGGGAGGTGGCCGCCGGTTTCGAGTGCGGGATCGGCATCGAGAAGTTCCACGCTTGGCAAGAGGGGGACATCATCGAGGTCTACCAGATGGTCACCAAGCGACGGACACTGGCTCCTGCCTAGTCCCAGCCGGTGGTAGAGTTTCAGGGATCCCAGCCCCAAGGGATCCCTGGGGAGAGTTTCCCCCCAAAGCAATGGAGAAAATCTTAAGTGGCCAGAGGGAGGAAATGGATGCAACAGAGCCAGAGACTGAGCCAGATGTTGTTTGTGACGCTGCGGGAGGATCCCGCCGAAGCAGAACTGCCCAGCCACAAGTTGCTGCTGCGGGGCTGCTTTATCCGGCGGCTCTCCCCGGGGATCTACACCTATTTGCCGCTCCTCTGGCGGGTGCTGCAGAAGATCTCGGACATTGTCCGGGAAGAGATGAACGCCATTGGCGCTCAGGAGTGTCTGCTGCCCCAGTTGCAGCCGGCGGAGATCTGGCGGGAATCGGGCCGCTGGGACGTGTACACCCAAGCCGAAGGGATCATGTTTGCCCTCAAAGATCGGCAGGGACGCGAGCAGGCCCTGGGCCCCACCCATGAAGAGGTGATCACCCTGCTGGCGCGGGATCTGATCCGCTCCTATCGCCAGTTGCCGCAGACCCTCTATCAAATCCAGACCAAGTTCCGCGACGAGATCCGGCCCCGCTTTGGCCTGATGCGTGGGCGGGAATTCATCATGAAAGACGCCTACTCCTTCCACGCCAACGAAGAGAGCCTGCGCCAGACCTACCAGGACATGTACCGGGCCTACAGCCGCATCCTGCGCCGCTGCGGGCTGGAGTTTCGCGTGGTGGATGCCGACGCCGGAGCCATTGGCGGGCCATCCGCGGCTTCTCAGGAGTTTATGGTGTTGGCCTCTGCCGGCGAAGACGAGATCCTCTACACCCCCGATGGCTCTTATGCCGCCAATGTGGAGAAGGCCGTCTCCCTTCCGCCACCGGCAGCAGACTCCCCCTACACCACCTTCCAGGTTCTGGACACGCCGGGAACCGAAACCATCGAGAAGCTGGCCGATTTCTTGAAGATCTCCCCCACTCTGATTGTCAAAAACGTCCTCTACCAAGCCCTTTACGACAACGGCCTGCGGGTGGTGGTGCTGCTGAGCATTCGCGGCGATCAAGAGGTGAATGAGGTAAAACTGGCCAACCACCTCAGCCGTCTGGCGGAGCGTTACCAGGCCCACAAATTGCTCACCCTCACCCTGGCGGACGCGGAGATCCAGAAAAGCTGGCAAGGGGATCCGATCCCGGTGGGCTACATCGCCCCCGACCTACCGGATAGCTGCCTGGGCCGGCAGAAACACTTTGCCCCTCAGATCTTGCGCCTAGTTGACCAGACGGCAGCCCTGCTGAAAAACTTTGTAACCGGCAGCAACCAGGTGGGGCGGCACGTGGTGGGGGCCAACTGGGGCGAGCAGTACCCTCTGCCGGAGGTGGTGGACGTGCGCAAAGCCCAGGCGGGGGATCGCTGTCTGCTCAACCCCGACCAGATTCTGGAAACCGCCCGTGGCATCGAGATTGGGCACATCTTCCAGTTGGGCCTCAAGTTTTCGCTGCCGATGCGGGCCACCTTTACCGACGAGCAGGGCGTCGAGCAGCCGCTGTGGATGGGCTGCTACGGCATTGGGGTATCGCGCCTGGCCCAGGCGGCGGTGGAACAATCCCACGATGCCCATGGGATCATCTGGCCGGTGGCCATTGCCCCCTATCACGTGGTGGTGGTGGTGCCTAACGTCTCCGACCCGGAGCAGATGCAGGTGGCGGAAAAGTTGGTGCAGGAACTGGCTGCTGCCGGCATCGAGACCCTCTGGGACGACCGGGACGAGCGGGCCGGCGTCAAGTTCAAAGATGCGGATCTCATCGGGATCCCTTACCGCCTTACCACCGGGCGCAGTCTTAAGCAGGGCAAGGTGGAATTGGCCGAGCGGGCCACCGGCCAAGCGGTAGAAATTCCCATTGAGGAAGTGGTGGCTACCCTGAAAGAGCGGATTGCTGCTGCCCTAGCCGTGCCAGATTGAGTAGGGCTTTTGTCGTCACCAATGCTGAAAGGCAGCCTCGATTATCTATTGCGCGGCAAGAACATCCTGCTGGTGGTGGAAGCCAAAAAGGACGATCTGACGCGGGCTTTTGTCCAAATGGCGGTGGAGATGATCGCCCTGGCCCAGGTGGAGCCGCAAACGCAGATCTACGGCGCCGTCACCATCGGATCTACCTGGCAATTCGGACAGATCCTTGGGGATCCACAGACAATCCGACAAGACTTGACCTTGTACCGAGTACCGGAAGATCTGGAGAGCGTTGCCGGTATCCTCACGGCCATGGTAGGGGATCCCAGCCAACCATGAAACCCAAAACCCTCTGGTTTGCCCTGCAATTGATGGTGGCCGCTGCGGTTATCAGCGCGGCGATCAAATGCGGTGGCCCCTATCTGGCCTTGCCGGAGACCCTGCCGGTGATCCTCGCCATGATCGTCTCGCCCACCTTGGTCATGGCCGGGATCCTGTGGCGCTGGCAACAGCGGTCTTCGCTTTCCCCAACCCGCGTCCAAGAGGCCCTGCCAACTGCAAACTCTGAGAACCCAAAAGTCTCTCAGCCGCCTTCCGATTGACCCTCACCCCCAGCCCCTCTCCCTCTGGGAGAGGGGAGCTTGGCCGCCACTGCCAGACCGGCAGGCCGACAACCTCAGTCCAACCAAGTGGACAGCCTACTGCTGGGTGAGGCGCAAGGTCACCGTCGGGCTGGTTTGGTTGCCAGAGGTGGCCGTGAGATTGATCTGATACACGGTGCCGGAGGCCGGAATGGGCGGCCGCACCGTAACGGTGAAGCGGCCTTGGGCATCGGCTTGCACGGTTTGGTTGGTCACCGTCTGTTGGGCGCTGATGATGCCCCCCAGCGAGGTCGAAGCCGTTACATTCACCCGCACGGAAGCATTGGGAGCCGTGGTGCCTTGCAGCGTAAAGGAAGAGCCGGCAACCCGATCCCCATCGCGCAAGTTGGTGATCTGGGGCAGCAGGCTGGAGGGGCTGATCGTCGCGGAAACCTCTTGGGTGGTGAGCCGCTGGACGCCCCCAGTAGCCCCCTCGATCAGGCGGGCCGGCTGCTCTGCAGTCATAAAGCGCACCTGGCCGTTGTTTTCTAAGCGAGCGATGACGATCCCCTCACGGGTAGTATCCTTCGGCTCAATCAAGGCATTGACCACATAGGTGCCGCTGGAAACTTCCTGAGCTGGCAGAGTTTGCACCTGCCGTCCGTCCTGGACAAGGTAAACGGTTACTCGGCTGGAGGGAGTGCCCTTGACAGTTACCAGCAGGATCTCGCCCGCGGCCAAGGGGCGATTGCCGGCGTTGTGATCCACCAGGTCGATAGAGGCGCGGACGGGGCTACCCACGGTGAAGCTCCAGGTAACACGGCGGGTCACCCCCTGGGTGTTGGTGAACTCCAGCAGGACTTCCCGCCGTCCCGGCGGCAAGGGCTGGGCAGGACGGTAGGTGAAGAAATCCCGGGTAATCACCGACTCAGCAGTAACATCTTTGCCGTCCAGAAAAACCCGCACCGTCTCCGGGCGCACGCTGACCCCATCTTGGCTACGAAAAGAAGCCGAGATCGGCGAGGTGGGCTCCACATTAGTGGCCGCTTGAGCCGGGTTGGGATCCGTAATTTGCTGAGCCCTTGCCGGCGGGCCCGACAACCCCACAACAGCAGCGCCGATCAGCAAGGCACGGGGAAACCAAGAATACAAGTTATCGCTCATGAGACCATCCAAAATAAGGTTAAGCTGGCCTATAGGTGAGTAGCCCAGAGGCGGAGCAAAGTCAACCTAGACCTCCTGTTTGCATCCTGTCACAGGGGTCGATTGCTGTCGATACGCCTACACCTCCGCCTGGCTCTTCCCTAGACCCAACCCCAGTGTCAGATTTAGGTAAGGTTAACTGCCATCTAACGCCTAGGGCAAGGATGAGAAAGCAGCCGCGAAAGCCCAGAGGCTACATTTTGCCCGTTCAAGCTGGCATCAATTCACGAAAATAGCGCCTGTCTCTTGTAAATCGAGACAATGGTCGCCGGAGACATCGTTGACCAGGCGCACTTCTACGGTGATGACATTCAAGGGATCCACGCTCACCCGGTAGCCCACCGGAGCCAACATTGGCGTGTTGATGGCCATGCAATTGGGGATGGGTAGATTGCCTATGCGCAGCGTTTCTCCCGGCGGAAGTTCCGAGATGTCCTGGCGCGGATCGGTAAAGCCGTATTCCAGAGGCAGGCCGGTACGATTGCGGATCACCAGCTCGGCAGGCAGGTTGGGGTTGAAGCGAGCCACCGGGCGATCGAAAACCGATTGATCCACACCCACCGGCAGGCGCGGCAGCGGCACCGTCTGAAAGGCAGGCTGAGCGACAGCACGGTGTCCACCCACCCAGGCTGACAAAGCGGCCATGATCAAGCCGATTCTTTTGCTTCGTTTCGCGTACCTCATGCTTCTGCCTCAGAACGCCCCTTGGACAAAATTGGGATGTCCTTCCTCGCCTGCTTGTATTGTTCCCAAA
>NZ_JANSJN010000046.1:14787-20692 GCF_047462555.1 Synechococcus sp. B60.1 | reverse complement strand
CCTGCAGGATTTCGTCGGCCCCCTGTTGCTTCAGCTTTTCCGCCAGGGAGATTCCCACCGCTTCCGGATCAGCAGTGGATCCCGTTTGGGTATCGCGGATCAGCCGTCGCCCCTCTAGGTCGGCCACCATGCCGGTTAGGTGCAGCTCTTCCCCCTGCACTTGGCTGTGGACCCCGATGGGCACCTGACAGCCCCCCTCCAGCGCCCGCAAGAAAGCTCGCTCGGCCAAACAGCGGGCTGTGGCCTCCCCATCGGCCAAGGGTCGAATGAGCTCCAGGATCCGCTCGTCCCCCTGCCGGCACTCGATGCCGAGGGATCCCTGGCCAACGGCGTACAAGGACACACTGGGATCCAGCACCTCGTGGATCCGCTGGGCTTGGCCCAGGCGCTTCAGGCCGGCGACTGCCAAGATCAGGCCGTCGTACTCCCCCCGATCCAGCTTGGCCAAGCGAGTGTTGAGGTTGCCCCGCACGTCCTTAAACTGCAGGTGGGGAAAGGCGTGGCGCAGTTGGGCCAGTCGCCGCAGAGAGGAAGTGCCGATCACCGTCCCTGCTGGTAGGGTGGCCAGGTGGTAGGCGCGCAGCTCCTCCCGCAGCACCAGCGCGTCCAGAGGATCCTCCCTCTGCGTGATTGCCCCCAGAACCAGGCCTTCTGGCAAGCGGGTGGGCAAGTCCTTGAGGCTGTGCACCGCCAGATCGCTAGTGCCGTTGAGCAGGCTGACCTCCAGCTCCTTGGTAAAAAGGCCCTTATCCCCGATTTTGGCCAGCGCCACATCCAGGATGATGTCTCCCTGGGTGGAAAGGGTGTGCAGCTCTAGGGGCAACCCTGGATGGTGGGCCTGCAACTGCCCCATCACCCAGTGGGTCTGGGCCAGAGCCAGCTCGCTTTTGCGGGAGGCGATCCGCACCGGCTGGACAGCTTGCCAGGGAGTTGAGGCCAGTTCGCTCATGGCTGCTGCAAAATCCGAGAACACCGTCTTTCACGCTAGCCGAATCTGCGCCGCCGCAGGGCAGCGGCCTTCAAGATCCTTAACCAAAACCGCCATTTCCCCCCAGCCGAGACTTTACTGCGGGGATCCCAGCCGGTAGGATAAGTAAACGGGTTCTCCGCCGCGGCGGGGAGAGGTCTGGTCTGTCAAACCTCCTTCTCCGAGGTTGCTAGAGGACAATTCTAAGTAGGGCCCCCTGATTTGGTTGGTAGTCTGCCTGGATAGGTCTTATGGAAGAAAGCAACGTCGGCAACGGCACTCAGTTACTGCTCAAGCGCACCATCCCTGTCAAGGTGGTGGTCACCCCCCTTTGGAAGAAAGAAATGCAGGAGCAATTGGAGCGGCAAATCGAAGCCACCGATGCTCAGATGCAGCAACTGGAGTTTCAGGGCAAGCGGGCCATTGCCGAAATCGAAAAACAAAGCCCTAACCCCAACAGCCCCCAGGTGCTCCAACAGGTAGAAGCGGTAAAAAGCCGCGTGAACGAGCAAAAGATCAAGCTCTTGGATCAAAAAAACCAGTTGCTCCAACAGATCAACCAACTGAGTAGCCTGGAGCTGAACCAAGAGGTGCTGCAGGGCAGCGTGGAGAGCTTCTTCCGCGTGCAAAAGGGAGACAACCTGATCCAGAAAATGCAGGTGGAGATCCTGCTGGAAGATGGGGTGATCAAGGAAATTCGCGGCAACCCATAAGCTTTTCATATCCTTTGGGAGGACAGGGATCCCTTGCTGTGGGGTAGCAGACCAGAACCTTTGGTCTTCAACCCAACGTGGTGGCAACACAATAGGTGACAATAATTAACGACCTTTTAACAGCCGCTGGGCTCGGGGCGGCTGATGCGTACGGGCAAAGTTGTTACCTACGAGATGCTCCCCATGTCTGAGTTTGTCGGGTCAGAGCCTGCTCCCCTCGAGGATCTACATCTTCCCGATTGGCTGCTCACCTCGGCCCAGCGCCGCCGTCTCAAGGCTTTCCTGGTTCTGGCGACGGTGTGGGGTCTGGTCAGCCTGATGCACCAAGTAGCGGTAGCCCGCTGGTTTACCGTTGGCCTGGCCACCTTCATGGTCATCCACATCAACCGCTTGTTCCGGCTGCAACCGGCAGCTCTGCCGCCCCCCTTGAGGCTTCACCCTCCTGGAACAATGGCCCGGCCTCCCGCCGTCGCCGAAACAGCCTCCCTGCCTTTGCCTGAGGTGGGCGGGGCTCAGCCCTTAGCGCTGGCGGGTTCTCCTCTGCCGCGAGTGGCGGTGTTGATCCCGGCCAAAAACGAAAGCGCAGTGCTGCCGCGGCTGCTGCATAGTCTCACCCAGTTGGATTACCCCAGCAGCCACCTGGAGCTGTGGGCCATTGACGATGCCAGCAGCGATGCCACCCCCGACATCTTGCAGGAAGCCCAAAAGCGGATCCCTCATCTGCGAGTTTACCGACGGCCCCCGGGGCGAGGAGGCGGCAAGTCTGGCGCCCTCAACGAGGTGCTGCCCCTGACGCGGGGGGAGATCATCCTGGTCTGCGACGCCGACGCCATTGTGCCCCCGGATTTGCTGGCTCGCACCCTGCCGCTGTTTGGCCAGCCCCCCCGCCCCGGCAGACGGACAATCGGCGCTGTTCAGGTGCGCAAAGCCCTGAGCAACCCCAACGTCAACTTCTGGACTCTGGGCCAGGTGGCGGAGATGGCCTCCGATGCCTACTTGCAGCAGCAGCGGGTGGCCATCCGCGGGATTGGCGAGCTGCGAGGCAACGGCCAACTGGTGCGACGGGATGTCCTGGAAAAGTGCGGCGGCTGGAACGAGAACACCCTCACCGACGACCTGGATCTCACTTTTAAGTTGCACCTGGCGGGGGTGGATATTGCCTTTCTGACGGAGCCGGCCATCGTCGAAGAGGGGGTCACCTCTTGGAAAAGCCTTTGGCACCAGCGCTGCCGCTGGGCGGAAGGGGGCTACCAGCGCTACCTCGACTACTGGCCAGGGATCCTCAGCCGCCGCCTGGGCATGGCTAAGACGGTGGATCTCTGGGCCTTTTTTATCTCTCAGTACTTGCTGCCGATGGCCTTAGTTCCCGATACCCTCTGGGTACTCTTGGCCGACCACTCCTCAGTGCTGCTCCCCTTGAACGCTCTGGTCATGGGATCTGTGACGGTGGCCTTCTATCGCGGGCTGCGCCAAATGGAGGGGCTGCGCGGACGAAAGCTCTGGTGGCGCACTGCCCTAGGCTTGGTGTACATGCTCCACTGGCTGCCGGTCATGATTGTAACCACGGCTCGTATGTGTGTGCAGCCCAAGCGGTTGAAATGGGTGAAAACCGTGCATCACGGCCTCTGAATTTCGCCTGCCAGGGATCCCCTTAATCCTGCTATCCTAATCAAACGCCAGCTCACCACACTACCCAGCCCGACTATGGCCCGCCTCTACTACGACTCTGACGCCAACCTGGATCTCCTGGACGGCAAGACCGTCGCCATCATCGGCTACGGCAGCCAGGGCCATGCCCACGCCCTCAATCTGCGCGACAGCGGTGTCAACGTCCTCGTCGGCCTCTACCCCGGCAGCCCCTCTTGGCCCAAAGCCGAGCAGGACGGGTTAGTGGTCAAGACTGTAGCAGATGCTGCGGCTGCCGCCGACTGGGTGATGATCCTGCTACCGGACGAAGTGCAAAAGACCGTCTTCCAGAGTGAGATCCGCCCGCATTTGCAGCCGGGGAAGGTGCTCCTGTTTGCCCACGGCTTCAACATCCACTTTGGCCAGATCCAGCCGCCGGCGGACGTCGATGTCATCATGGTTGCTCCCAAAGGCCCCGGTCACCTGGTGCGGCGCACTTACCAGGAGGGCCAGGGGGTGCCTTGTCTGTTTGCTGTCTACCAGGATGCCTCGGGGATGGCGCGGGAGCGGGCCATGGCTTATGCCAAGGGGATTGGCGGCACGCGAGCTGGCATCCTTGAGACCACCTTTCGGGAGGAGACCGAGACCGACCTCTTTGGCGAGCAGGTGGTGCTCTGTGGTGGCCTCACGGCTTTGATCAAAGCCGGGTTTGAGACCCTGGTGGAAGCGGGCTACCAGCCGGAGCTGGCCTACTTCGAGTGCCTGCACGAAGTCAAGCTCATTGTCGATCTCATCGTCGAGGGGGGTCTGGAGAAAATGCGCCACAGCATCTCCAACACGGCAGAATACGGCGACTACACCCGTGGCCCCCGCATCATCACGGAGCAAACCCGCGCCGAGATGAAGCGCATCCTTGCTGAGATCCAAAGCGGCCAGTTTGCCCGCGAGTTTGTCTTGGAAAACCAGGCTGGCAGGCCGGGGTTTGCGGCGATGCGCCGTCGCGAGGCCGAGCATCCCATCGAAAGGGTGGGCAAAGAGCTGCGGGCCATGTTTAGCTGGCTGAAGAAATAGGTAGAGGTCATTTCCCAGGCAAGTCTCGTGCTGGATCTGAAGCTGCTGCGGGATCGCCCAGAAGAGGTACGCCAAGCCCTGGACAAGCGCGGGGCCAGTATCGATCTGGACGGGATCCTGCAGTTGGATCGCGAGCGGCGCCAGTTGGAGGCTCGGCGCGGCTCTCTGCAGGCGGAAAGCAACACCCTTGGCAAGAAAGTCGGCGCGCTCATCCGCCAGGGAGCGGATCCCCAGGGATCCGAGGTGGCGGCCCTGCGGCAGCAGGGGGCAGAGCTCAAGGCCGAGATCGCCCGACTGGAAGAGCGGGAGCGGGAGCTGGAGGAGGAGATGCGCGCCCGCCTGCTTACCCTGCCCAACTTGCCCTTGCCCAGCGTGCCGGTTGGCCGAGATGAGGCCGACAACGTGGAGGTGCGCCGCTGGGGAGATGAGCTAAAACCCGCCCATCCCGTCCTTCCCCACGACGAGATTGCCGAGAAGCTGGGCCTCTTGGAGATTGGCCGTGCTGTCAAGGTAGCCCAAAGCCGCTTTGTCGCCATGGTAGGGGCAGGGGCGGCTCTGGAGCGGGCCTTGATTGCCATGATGCTGGAGCGCCACATTGCCGCCGGCTACACCGAGGTAATCCCTCCTTTTTTGGTCAACAGCGCTGCTCTGCAGGGAACAGGACAACTGCCCAAGTTTGCCGAGGAGAGCTTTCGCTGTGCTGAGGATGACTTGTGGCTGATCCCGACAGCGGAAGTGCCCCTCACCAACCTGTACCGGGACGAGGTGATCCCAGCCGAGCACCTGCCGCTATATTTCTGTGCCTACACGCCTTGCTTTCGCCGCGAAGCCGGCAGCTATGGCCGGGACACCAAGGGCCTGATCCGGCTGCACCAGTTTCAAAAGGTGGAACTGGTCAAAGTTACCCACCCCACCCAGTCGGAGGTAGAACACGAAAAGCTGGTACAGGATGCCGAGGCCATTTTGCAGATGCTGGAGCTGCCCTACCGGGTGGTGGAGCTGTGCACCGGCGATCTGGGTTTCTCGGCGGCCCGCTGCTTTGATCTGGAGGTGTGGTTCCCCTCCCAAAACCGCTACCGGGAGATCTCCAGTTGCTCCAACTGCTGGGATTTCCAGGCCCGCCGCGCCAACCTCCGCTACAAAGAGGCCGGGCAGAAAGGCACTCACTTCGTCCACACCCTCAACGGTTCGGGCTTGGCAGTGGGCCGTTCTCTGGCCGCCCTGTTGGAAAATCACCAGCGGATGGACGGCTCAATCCGCATTCCCCAGGCACTGCGTCCTTTCCTCAGCTCCCGCTTCCTCTCCCAAGACGGCACTCTCCGGACTGCTCCCTAAGCCATTCTGCCGCGGTGCTCCAGCAAGCCATAGCTGCGGAGAGTATGTCAATCTAGATAGGGATCCCTACCCTGCCAGGGTTTATGTTGCCCAAGCATCGTCCCAAGCAACTCTCACTGGGCCCTCTGGAATCTGAGATCCTCGATATCCTTTGGGAGCTGGGCAGTGCCAGCACCCGCCAAATCCACGAGCG
>NZ_JANSJN010000046.1:3562-14687 GCF_047462555.1 Synechococcus sp. B60.1 | reverse complement strand
TGGGGACAAATGGCCGGGTCAGGAGGCTGGTTCTGCTATGGCTGTGCGCTGCTGGTGCTGGCCGTGGCTGGGGGCGTAGCCTTGCACTGGGCTTGGGAGTTCTGGCGCTCCTGCCGACGTGCCCGCCTGCAGGCTCTGGCCCAGGTCGAGCTGTATGGCTCTCCAGCCTACGTGCTGGACTTGGAGATCCCTTTTGCTGCCCAGGTGGGGGTGTGGAAGCCGCAATTGGTGGTTAGCCGCGGTCTGCTGGAGCAGTTGGATGAGGAGCATCTGCGGGCGGTTCTGGCCCACGAAGAGGCCCATCGTCACTACTGCGATACCTTGTGGATGTTTGCGGTTGGTTGGCTGCGACGGCTCAGCGGCTGGCTGCCGAATACGGAGGTTCTCTGGCAAGAACTGCTGACCCTGCGGGAGCTACGGGCAGATTGCTGGGCGGCTCAGCGGGTGGATCCCTTGGTGCTGGGAGAGGCTCTGGTGCAGGTGGTAGGCCATGGCATGGCGCAGCAGCCGGCAGCGGCTTGGGTTGGCTTTGCCCTGGAAATGGGATCCACTGCGGGGGGACGGCTGCAAGAGCGCATCGATGCCCTATTGCAGCAAGAGGAGTCGGGCCCCGTCGCGCCCTCGTCGCACCTTTCCGTGCAGGGTTGGGCTTGGCTGGGGCTGGCTCTGCTGCCTTTATTGGCCATCCCCTTTCACCACTGAGACGATGGCCTGGGCGGAGCCAAGAATCCTTTCCTTCGGGGGAGTTGCCTGATGGCGTTTTTTTCCCTACGATGGAAGATACTTTGATCCTCGGTAGCTCAGCGGTAGAGCGGTCGGCTGTTAACCGATTGGTCGCAAGTTCGAATCTTGCCCGAGGAGCTTGTCTTTGCTACTTGAAGTCCCGCCCTGGGAGCTATAATGCCCTCTGGCTATTTTTGCGTCACGTATTTCGAGGACAATTGCTGTGATTGACCTGTCGCGGATCCCTGCCCAACCCAAGCCGGGTCTGCTCAACCTCTTGATTGAGATCCCTGGCGGCAGCAAGAACAAGTACGAGTTTGACAAAGACATGGGCGTGATGGCCCTAGACCGGGTGCTCTACTCTTCGGTGCAGTACCCCTACGACTACGGCTTTGTGCCCAATACGCTGGCAGGGGACGGGGATCCCTTGGATGGCCTGGTGATCATGGATCAGCCCACCTTTCCAGGGTGCGTGATTGCGGTGCGCCCGCTGGGCATGCTGCAGATGATCGACGCAGGGGAGCCGGATGAGAAGTTGCTGTGCGTGCCCGCTAAGGATCCTCGCTATGCTTCCGTAACCAAGCTGGAAGATATTGCCCAGCACCGCCTGGACGAGATTGCCGAGTTTTTCGCCACCTACAAGCGCCTAGAGAAGAAAGAAACCCAGATCTTGGGCTGGAAAGGTCTGGCCGAAACCGAAGCAGTGATCGCCAGCAGCATTGCCGCCTACCAACAGTCCAAGTAGCTCCCCAGCTTTTCTGGACTGGAGCGCGCCGCTGAGGGTGCTGGCCAGTTGACGCCAAGCTGCCCTGGAGTGGGCTCCTTGAGCTAGCCTAGGTTTGGACTCGACAGCTTTTGCTATGGTGGATACCCTTCAGCTTTGGCTCTACCACCTAGAGCAGTGGGCAACGGAGCTGGTTCAAGGTCAACTGCAGCACCTTTCCCCGCTGAGCCTGCTGCTGGTGGGTCTGGCAGGTTTGGTTACCAGCCTTTCTCCCTGTCTGCTCTCTATGTTGCCGGTAACCATTGGCTACATCGGCGGCTACACCCCTAGCCCTGATGAAGAGGCCGGAAAAGTGCGTCGGCACATCTGGGCCCAATCTTTGGGTTTTGCGGCTGGGGTGGCTTTTACCCTGACCCTGCTGGGTTTGGGGGCAGCTTTGCTAGGCCGGGTTTATGGACAAACCACTGCCTTTGGATCCCTAGTGGCGGGAGGGATCGCCATCCTCATGGGCCTGAACCTGCTGGAAGTCTTCCCCCTGCGCTTCCCCGATTGGTTTAACCGGTTGGAGATCCCTGGCCAGTGGCCTGGGCTGAGCCGGTCGGTGGTGCTGGGATCCACCTTTGGCCTGGTGGCTTCTCCCTGCAGCACGCCGGTTTTGGTGGCCCTGCTGGGCTGGGTTTCCACCACGGAGCAGCCCTGGGTGGGGGGCGGGTTGCTGCTGGCCTATGCCCTGGGGCTGGTCTTGCCGCTGCTCTTGGCAGGGGTGTTTGCCGGCTCGCTCAAGCAACTGCTGGCCCTGCGGCGCTGGTCGGGCTGGTTCACCTATGCCAGTGGCGTGGTGTTGGTGGGCTTTGGCACCCTGACGATCCTCTCCGCGTGGGCCTAAGGGAACAGGCTAAGATGGGGCTGCCCTGAGAGGGGCATCCAAGTCTTGAGCTAACAACTTCCCATGGTTATCCATCCTCTGCCGCTGTTGCGGCGGTATTTTCGCCATGAGCTGCTGCCGCTGCTGGCGGATCTGCGCCTAGCCATTGGCCTTCTCTTGGCGATTGCCCTTTTGAGCGCCCTGGGCACGGTGATCGAGCAAGAGGAAACGGTGGCCTTCTACCAGGCTCACTATCCTGAGCATCCGGCCCTGTTTGGCTTTCTCACCTGGCGGCTGATCCTCAAGCTGGGGTTGGATCACGTCTATCGCACCCCTTGGTTTCTGGCCCTGTTGATCCTCTTTGGCAGCAGCCTGGCCGCCTGTTCTTTCACGCGCCAGTGGCCGATGCTCAAGGTGGCCCGTCGCTGGAGCTACCTCACCCGTCCTTCCTCCTTCCAGCGGCTGCCCTTTTGGGTCTATCTGCCCCAACACTCCCTAGAGGGACTGCCGCAGCGGCTGCGACAACGGGGTTATGCGGTGTTTGAGGAGGGATCCCGGCTCTACGCCCGCAAGGGGCTAATCGGGCGGTTCGGCCCCATCTTGGTGCACGTCAGCCTGCTGCTGATCCTGTTGGGAGCCATCTGGGGCAGCCTCGGGGGCTTTAAGGCCCAGGAGCTGATTCCCAGCGGTGGGGTTGCCGCCATTGAACATGTAACCGGGGCAGGGGATCTGGCTCATCTGCCCACCTGGCAAATTCGGGTTAACCGCTTCTGGATCGACTATGCTCCCGACGGACGGGTAAAGCAGTTTTACTCAGATCTCTCGATTCTGGATGGGGGACAGGAGGTCAAGCGCCAGACCATCTCTGTCAACCATCCCCTCTCCTACCGCGGCGTGACCCTCTACCAAGCCGACTGGGGCATCGACAGCATCCGCATCCGCCTTAACAACAGCCCCTCCTTCCAAATTCCAGTGGTGCCGGTGCCCACCCAGGCGGGCAGCAAGCTCTGGGGCGCTTTTGTGCCCACCCGACCGGATCTCAGCGAGGGCTTGACGCTGTTGTTGCCAGATTTGCAGGGGACGGCCCTGCTCTACGACACCCAGGGCCAATGGGTAGGATCCCTGCGCCAGGGCATGAGCCTGGCCCTCGACGAAGTGGCTCCGCAGCGCTTTCCCAACCCCCTTACCCTGCACCTAGATGAGGTTATCGGCGCCACCGGCCTGCAAATGAAATCGGATCCAGGGATCCCTCTTGTCTATCTTGGCTTTGGGCTGCTGATGCTGGGGGTGGTGATGAGCTATTTCAGCTACAGCCAAGTTTGGGCTCTGGAGACGGAAGCAGGGCTTTACCTGGGGGGCAAAACCAACCGCGCCCTGGTGACCTTCGAGCGGGAGTTTGCCCACCTGGTGGAGCAGCAACTGCTCTCCTCTCCCCCTTCTCCGGCAAAAGAACTCAATCCCGCCGCTCGCGTCAGCGGGACGGAGTCCTTAGCCAACGGCTAGCCTACCCAAGTGGCGTCTGCTTGACCAACAACACTGCCCAGGGTTATCTAGCTCCCCTCTCCCTCAGGGAGAGGGGCTGGGGGTGAGGGTGTTCCTCAGGGAGAGGGGCTGGGGGTGAGGGAGTCCCTCAGGGAGAGGGGCTGGGGGTGAGAGCAGAACTGCCCAAATCCGGCAGGCTGACTGCAAACAGGGTGCGGTTCTCGCCGCTTTCCACCCGCAGGATCCCTTGCAGCAGCTCCACCGCCTTTTTCACCAGCGGCAGGCCCAAGCCGGTGCCCCCCTGGTGGGCGTAGTCCAGTTGCGGAATGCGGTGGAACTTCTCGAAAATGCGGGGCAGGTGCTCCGCTGGGATCTCGACGCCGGTGTTGATTACCTGCAAATGGAGACCCGAAGAATCGCCCGCCACTTCCAGGTAAACCTGCTGGCCAGCAGGGGTGTATTTGGCAGCATTGGCCAGCAACTCGCTGAGGATGCGGGTGAGCAGCCCCACATCGGTGCTGAACAGGATGGGTTCAGAGGGAATGCGGGAGACAAAAGTGAGCCGGCGCTCCTGAAAGCGCAGAGCAAAGGGCGGCACCAGCTTTTCCAGCCACTCTCGCACCTCGAAGCGGGCAATCTCCAGACTGCGGCTGCCGGCCTCTAGCCGCTGCAGGTCCAGCAGGTCGTTGACCAAGTCCAGCTCTTTTTGCCACTCCTGTTTGAGGATGTGGAAATAGGGGATCTGCGCCTCGGAAAGACCGCGCACCTCCAACATTTTCAAAGCCATTTTCATGTTGGTCAGAGGCGTGCGCAGCTCGTGGGAGACCATGCTGAGAAACTCTTCTTTGAGCTCGTTGAGCCGCTGCAGTTGCCGGAGCTGGGCCTGGATTTCTTGGTAGAGGCGGGCCTGGCGAATGGCGATGCTGCACTGGGTGGCCACCTGCTCGGCAAAGTGGATCTCGGCTTCAATAAACCCTTCCTGGGGCAAGCGGACTAACTTGAGAAAGCCCAGCAACGAGCCCGTTTCCACAAACAGGGGGCAGGCGAGGAAGGTGCAGCGCCCCCGCAGCGGGTGATCCGTGCTGAAGTAGAGGGTCTGGCCTTGGCGAAGCTGGCGCAAAAGAACGGGATCCAAGGGCAGGGTAACTTGGCCTATAGGGGGCAGGGATCCCGCCGCTTCGTAGACCAGCGTGTAGGTCTGGGTTTCCGGATGGATGAGGGCCACACCGCAGGCGCCCAGTTGGAAAGCCTGGGTCAGCTCCCGCACCACGGTGGCCAAGATCTCCTGTTCGTCCAGGCTGGAGCGCACCTTGTCGCCAATGAGCCGCAGCATTTGCTCGTACCTTACCCGCTGGGCCAGCTCGGCATTGCGCACCTCCACCTGGTAGCGCAGCTCGGCATTGGCAGCTTGCAGTTGCTCAAACAGCTCCGCCTGTTGCAGCGCCAGCCCCAGTTGATCGGCAATTTGTCGCAAAAAATCCGGCATCCAGGGATCCCATTTTTTGGGGGCGCTGCACTGGTGGGCAATCAACAGCCCCCAGAGGCGGGCCAGCCTGCCGTCTGTGCCGTCAGGGCCAGCCGACTGCAAGATGGGCACCACCAAGTTGGCCCGCACCCCTAAGCTGGCCAGCAGCTCCCGGTGGCAGGGCTGGATGGGGGCAGTGTCGATATCTTCAATGGCGGAAATGCGGCCCTGCTGATAGGCTTGGTGCCACTGGGTTACGAAACAACGATCTTCGATAACCAGGCCCAGCAGGCTCAACTCTGGCCGGCTAACCGATTCCATGGCGATCTCGCCCACCCAATCGGGGAAAAAGCGGTAGATCACCACCCGCTCTACATCCAACAAACGGCGAACTTCCTCTACAGCAAAACTGAGGATGGACTCCACCTGCAACGATTGCCGGATCCCTTGGACGATGTGGCTGAGCAGCCGGGCTTGGTGGAGCTGCAATTGAACCTGCTCCTGGGCCTGCTTGCGCTCGCTGATATCGACAATTGAGACAACGCCGTAAATCTGTTTCTCGGGAGTCTCCGCCACAAAAGACGAGAGATCCACCCACCGGATCTCGCCACTTTTGCGGATGTAGCGTTTTTCCATCCGGTAGCCGCGGCGGCGGCCCGCTTGTATTTCTTCGACATAGATTGCCTCCTGCCGCAGATCCTCAGGATGCGTTATGTCGGCGTAATTCATGCTCAAGAGCTCGGCCTCGGTGTAGCCGGTGAGCTGGCAAAAGCTCTGGTTCACCTTTAGCAAGTGCCCCGCCGCATCCGTGACCGCCATGCCCACCGGGGCTTGCTCGAAGAGACTTTGAAACAGATCTTGCTGATACTGCAGAGAGTGCTGAAGTTGTTGCTGTTGGTTTTGCAACTCTTTCTCCGGGGTCAAATCCTGTACGCTGACGATCATGCCGATTACCTTTCCCTGGGCATCTAGCCAGGGAGCCTCCAAAATCCGCACCGGAAACCGTTCCCCGCTGCGGCGCCTGAAGGTCAGCTCCCATCCCTGCGGGGGCCGCCCCTGGGCAAAGGCAGCGGTGATCTTGCCCATCTCTTCCGGGGGCCAATAGACAAAAGGGGGATCCTTCCCGATGAGCTCCTCCTTGGGCCAGCCCACCATCGTGGCAAAGGTCTCGTTGACGTAGATCTGTCTGCCTTGTGAATTGACGGCGGCAATGCCCAGAGGAATGGCGCGTTCGATGGCAACGCGCAAATTCAGGGTGGTTTGTAGATCTGGTAGATCCAGTTTCTCCGTTGACGGCTCCCTCCAGACCGCTGCTGAAGGCGGCGGGCCTAAGGTTAGCCGCCAGCACAGCTCATCTTGGTTCACCACCCCCAACAGGGATCCCGCTTCGTCCACCACCGGCAAGTGGCGGATCCCGTGGGCCCGCATCAACTCCAACAATGCCAAGGGATCGCGGTAGTTGCCGACGGCCAAGGTCACGACCGGGGTGGTCATCACCTCAGCCAGGGTGGATCCCTGCCAAGAGCGGTCGCTGGCCACCCACCGCAACACGTCCACAGGTGTCAAAATGCCCACCACTCGGCCTGCGTCCACCACCAACGCGTAGGGCCAGGAGCCATTCTTTTGCGCCAGCAGGGAGAGAAGCTCGGCAAGGGAGCTGTCAAGCCCGACCAAGGGCGGCATCCGGCCAAACAACTGTTCCAGGGATCCCGATGGAGAGGGCAAATCTTCCACCATGTCAGAGGACAACTGAACCTTAAAGTTACAGTCAAAAAAAGTTTTAAATAGTATCGCTGCCAGGAGCCTTTAGCCAAAACCAGACAAAATACTCAGAGGTAGTTTTGACTCTAGGTAGCTGATGGTTTTAACCTAACTTTAACCTTATAATTCAGAGTACCATGTCGAGCAAAGAAGTTTTGGATCTTGACATAAATCTTTACATCTATTCACTATTTAAACTTACCATCCAACTAATTTATGTTGGTTTATGGACTGAGACTTCAGGAACAAGTTAAGCTCTTAGCTTGCTATTGAAGGTAATTTTCAGCCCTAGGTTGCGACTCTTACACCTTATCGAGATTTTGCCTTTGTCTAAAAAGGGACAATCATCATCTTGTTACTCTGTTTTTTCAAGCATCCTCGCGTCATTGGCTTAAGCTTTAATTGGTTTGATTGAAGACAGATTTGACGGATTTTGTTTGAGCGGCTGCCAGCTTGCCTGAGATCGATCTGTGCCGCTGAGGCGATCCCTCCCCAACCCTTCGTTCCCGGGGAAGGGACTTGGGAAGCTGCCTCTATCGCGAGCTTCATCGGCTACCCAGAGGGAGCCGCGGCTATACTGACCAGGGGAGGAGCTTGCCACCTACACTGAAATCAGGCAAGTTGATCCCGATACGTGGGGGTTCAGGTTTTGCTTACCTTTTGGTGCGTTCTAAGCTCAGTTCTTCTCGATGACCTTTTCTCCGCCGCTGACAGATTTTCTCTCCAGCCAGGCTGCTCCTATTCCCATCCAAACTCCCTCGACGGTTCCAGAATTGGTGCAGCTCCTAAAAGAGTGCCGCGGGCAGAAGGTGCTGCCGCTTGGGCAGGGGAGCAAGTGGGGATGGGCTCCTCGCTTGGAGACAGTGGATCTTATCCTCAGTACCCGTGGGCTGTGCCGCTTGATCGACCATGCAGCTGCTGACCTAACGGCGACGGTAGAGGCCGGTATGACCCTGGCAGAGCTACAGGCCATCTTGGCCGAGCGGGGGCAATGGTGGCCGGTGGATCCCCTTTACCCTGACTGGGCCACAGTGGGCGGCATTATCGCCACTGCCGATACGGGCTCGCTGCGCTGGCGTTACGGTAGCATTGGCGACCTAGTGCTGGGCATTACTTGGGTGCGGGCGGACGGGGAGGTGGCCAAAGCGGGCGGGCGGGTGGTCAAGAATGTGGCCGGCTATAACTTGACAAGACTGTTCGCCGGATCCCTGGGCAGCTTGGGGATCCTGACCCAAGTCAGCCTGCGGCTCTATCCCCTGCCGGCGGCCCAGACAACTTTGCTGGCCAGGGGATCCCTAGCGGACGTGGAGGCCCTGGCTCGGCAGGTGCTGAGTGCGCCGGTGAGCCCAGTGGGGATGGATCTCTGGCTGAGGGCAGAAGGGCCACAGCTTTGGCTCAGCTTCCACGGCTCGGGGCGGGCAATTGCCCAGCAAATGGCCCAGGTGCGGCGGCTGGCTGCGGGGGAGTTGGCTTGGCAAGAGGCGGGCCCTGGGGCTTTGTCCATGCCCCCACCCGCTTCAGGAATGGTTCTGGCCAAGTTCGGCTGCTTGCCCAGCCAGAGCCTGGCCATTTTAGAGCAGTTTCAGTCCCTCTTTCCCAAAGCTCAGGTGCAACTGCATCGCGGCTGCGGCCTGGGGCGGGCTTGGATCCCCCAGCCTGAGGTGGGATCCCTGCTACAGTTACAGCGCTACCTCAAGTCGGTAGGCGGGTTTCTCCTGCTGCTGGAGGCACCGGCAGCCCTGAAGACAGCTCTGGCCCACGATTTCGGCCCGACAGCAACCCTGATGCGCAAGCTGAAGCAGCAGTTTGATCCCGCCGCCATCTTCAGCCCCAGCTTGATATAGCTACTCCAAATCACGCCGAAACATGGCGCCGTTAGCGGGCCTGCGCAGGGATCCCCAGCATTGCCAGCAAGGTTTTAGCAGCATCCTGGCCGGAGAGCCAAGCACCTTCTACTCGCTCTCCGGCACACCAATCGCCGGCGCAGACCAACGGCAACCCCCTGCCGGCACTGGCAGGGACGTGGGTGCCCAGGCTGGCCAAACCTATCGTTTCCACGGGAAAAGCGTAGCGCCAGCGATGCACCTGCATCCATTGCGGCGAGGCCAGCCAGGGATCCAGGCGTTTGGCGGCGTGGGCCAGCAGTTCTCGACCAGCTTTTTCCAGCTCGGCGGGGCCAGCATCCAGATATAGCGACGACCACTCCGCCCCCCCGTGAAAGACCACCAGCGGCGGCAAGGGCTGCGGGCGCTTGCTGCTGTCCAGGGCCAGCCAGGCCAGCATCGGATCCTGCAAACACTTGATCCCCTTCCAAGGCGGCAGCGGCGTGCTCTCTGAATAGCCGGCCAAAACGGCAATGCAGGGCTGGTAGGCGGCGGATCCCAGCAGAGATAGCAGGTTGTTGGCAGGAGGAATCCCCTCTTGCAGCAAAGGCAACAACTGGGGAGCCGGGATTGCCATCACCACTGCCGCGGCCTCGTAGCACTGGCCGTTTTCGGCCTGTAATTGCCAGGTGGTTGCCAGCGGCCTGAGGCCAACCACACGCGTTTGGGTGTGGATGGACAAGGAAGTGGCTAGCTGTTTGGCCAGCATCGTCATGCCCTGGGGGCAGATGTAGCGGGGTTTCTCAGCATTGGAGTCCTCTGGGCGCAGCCCCTCTCGATCCAGCAGGTGCAACGAGCGCGTCCATTCCCTCAGCAGCCCCAGGCCCAGCAGCTCCTTCACCCAGCGATAAAAGCTGTCGGAATCGGGGGTCAGATATTGAACCCCGTGATCTACAGGCACTGTTTGTCCGGCATGCTCAACCCGCCGGGTGGCCATGCGCCCACCCAAACCCACCGATTTCTCCAGCACCAAGACCTCCAGCCCCGCCCGCCGCAGTTGCCGTGCACAGGCTAGGCCAGCCACCCCGGCGCCAACGACAACGACGTCCGCCGACTTTCCGCTGCCCAGGCCGGAAGGGGGCATTGCACCCTGGAGATTTTTGTCCGACATACAGAGCCTATCGGCTGCAACCGAATCCCACCTTCAGCTCCCGCCTTTGCCAAAGGGGTTGTTGCCCCTTTCGCCGAAGAGCTTGGCTTCCCCCTTGATGGCAGCCTTGATGATGTTGTAGGCTGCCCAGCCAACCACCAAAACAATAGGTGCCAGGACGATCAGCGGACGGAGATCCATATCCATAGTTTCATCCCCCTCTCGTAAATGGAGTAAATGGAAAAAACAAGAGCTTCCAGGGCTGGCAACTGCTGGGATCCCGAAGAGCGAAGCTTTTTGGGGTTTGGATCCCGCTTTGGGCGCGGCACAACTCCGGAAGAACGGCTATACCCAGAATAACCCCAGGCATACCCTCTCCCGCTAAGCCCTGACGGACTGGGGCAAAGACCTCCGCTCACGCCAGCAGGACAGGATCCCTGGATGATTTCTCAGAGTTGCTGCTTCAACGGACGGGTAACCCAGGATCTTCACACAGCCGGAGAGTGGCTGCTTCGCCGTTCCTAGCCCATTCTGCAGCAAGCCCGGGTTCTGGACAAGAGCTTGCCTTGTTGCTTCTTGCGGGGATGGGCCAATCGAGCTGGGCGAGAAAGTCCGTCACTTGCGCCATGTAGACTGCGCCCAGAAGTAGCGCGGAAGTTTAGCCAGCTAGAGGGTAGCGCTCCATCAGGTAACAGAGGCAATCTTGGCGGATGATGCGGCTGTTGAGGGTGAGCATGCCCGGCACAAGGGGCACGCGGGTGCGAATTTCGCCATCTTGGGCGTAGAAGAAGCGATCCGCTACATCTTGGCCCTGCTCGTCTTGGACCTCCAGGTGGAAGCCGTTGTTTGTCCAGCCGATGCGGGTGTGGGGAGGGAGCTCCCGAAAGTTGAGGAGATCCAAATCGGGGAGAAAGCGCAGGTGCGGCTGGGATCCCTTGGGCTCTTCCCCCGCTTCCCCAAAGCTGAAGCTCACCTCCTCCGGGATCTTGACGATGGCGACGCTGTGAAATAGATCAATATCCTGTCGCAGGACGGGGCGTTGCGGTAGCGCCGACAGGTGCAGGCAGGCTTCCAGAAATTCGTAGGCATGTTGGGTGCCGTGGGGCTGATCCGGCTTGCCACATTCCAGGGT
>NZ_JANSJN010000046.1:0-3462 GCF_047462555.1 Synechococcus sp. B60.1 | reverse complement strand
AGGTGCAGGCAGGCTTCCAGAAATTCGTAGGCATGTTGGGTGCCGTGGGGCTGATCCGGCTTGCCACATTCCAGGGTTACCGCCGGGCAGAAGCGCCCAAAGGCCATACTCTGCACCCCTTCTGGCTTGGTGAAATAGAGGACGGTGCGCCCAAATAAGGTGGCCAGGTGCAAGGTAGAGCGATCTAAGTAATTGACACAGGCGTAATGGGGATTGGTGCCCGTGTTGTTGTGGAGGTCAACGCTGGCAAACACGCCGCGTTGCTGCATCTGCCGCAGGACGGCCTGAGCCATAGCGTGTTCGGGAGTGGAGCCGGGGCCCCAAATGCGGTTGTAGTCCGGTTGGCCGTCTAGCCGCCGTTGCCCGTGGCGGGCAGCTTGCACATTGCCAATGAACAGGGAAAGGGAGCGAGGCAACTCCCGCCCGCGGTAGCAGCGCAGAAGCTGGCGCACTGCCTGCCAGCCGGTAGTCTCGTTGCCGTGCAGCAGGACGGAAACAAACAGAGGGGGATCCCGCCGTCCCGCCAGATGGATGAGGGTTGGCCCGCCCAATCGGTCGTAGAGTTGATGGGCTTCTAAATCTAGGAGTTGCTCCGGCAGGTGATCGAGAACAGTGAGCATACGGTTTTTTGGGCAAGCACCTCAACGCAAACCTTTTGGCTGCTTAAGAGCAGAGGGGATCCGGGAAATAGAGCCCTCACCCCCAGCCCCTCTCCCGTTGGGAGAGGGGACAGGGAGATTGGGGTAGCGAACTGTCTCATCCTTAGCTGGAGGTAAACAACTGGCTGTCGTGCTTGTGGCTTAGGTCGTCGCCCTGACCTTTGAGAAAGCATCCCTTCCGATGCAGGCATGCCCAAGCGGTGACTTATCCCCCCTGCCGGCAACTATGGGGAGACGGCTTCCCTAGCCGAGATCCCAGGTGTGTACCGGCTGACCTTGCCGCTGCCGTTCCCAGTAGGCACAGGTCAATTGTTGCATATCTTTACCATGCCGAGCCACGTAGCGGCGCTGCCAGGTGGCCCCATTCTGCCCCGACTCGACACGGCCGCGGAGAATGCCCAGGTACTCCTGGATGTCCTGGGGCGCCAAGTCCAGTTGCGCCAAGCCCGCCTCTGCTTGCGGGAGCAGCTCTTGCAACAACAATTGGCGCAGGGATCCCTGCCAACCGTTGAGCCAGGTGATGGGGGCCTCGAGGCCGAAGCGGGCGGCCGTATAAAAATTGGCGCGGCACTGGGCGAAGCTCAGCTCCTGCTCCGGGGGAAGAGGTCGGGATCCCAGAGCTTGCACCAGGCCAAAGTAGAAGGCCGCATTGGCAATCATGTCCGGCAGGGTGGGGCCTGCTGCAGCCACCCGCTGTTCGATGCGCAGGTGGGGAATGGGATCCAAGCCGATGAGGGGGCGGTTCCAGCGCCAGATGGTGCCGTTGTGCAGGCGCAGATGGGCCAGCTCTGAGGGAGCAGCAGCTAGCCTTTGCGGCAACACCACTGGGTAGCGGTGCAGATTTTCCCAAAACAGCTCCATTAGGGATTCCTGGACATAGCCTTGCCCGAAGGTAACGCGAGCTTGGTGGGTAGGGGCGAGGGGGGGTGGGCCATCCAACGCCTGCTCAAACACCGGGATGCGGGTTTCCGCCCACAGGTCGTGCCCAAACAGATAGGGAGAATTGGCTGCCAGGGCTACCAAGGGGGCCGATACGAGCAGGGAAGCGTTGAAGTAGCGGGCTGCCTGGTGGGGCGACACCTGCAGATGGATTTGAAAAGAGGTGGTGGCTGCCTCCAGCATGACATTGGGGTGGGTGACGCGTAGCCGGGCGGCAGGCCCTGCGATCGCCAGCCCCAGGGGCGGGATCCCTGAGGGTTGCTCGCGCCGGTGCAGGTTTAGGATCTGCTCGTTGAGGGCCAGGTAGCGCTTGCGAGGCGAGATCATTTCCAAAGTGAGCTGCTGCTGCTGCAGCGTGGGCAAAATGCCAATCATCATCAGCCCCGCCTGCAGTTGCTCGGCCACTCGGCAGCAGTGAGCCCAGGTCTGCGCCAGCTCTTGGTGCAACTGCCGCAGAGCCGAACCGACCAAGACCTGAGGCCGGCCGTTGATCTCGATGTTGAAGCGGGCCAGTTCCGGCACCACCAGCGGGTTGTTGACGGCCTCCAGGTAGGCGGAGTTGATCGGGGCCGGCTCTCCCTGGGGGGTGACTAGCCAAGCTTCCAGCTCAAACCCACCCACCAGGGATCCCTGGGCAAAAGGTCGACAGGCGGGATCCAGCCCCGGCGCGGCGGCCAGCCAGCGGTCCAGCAGATCTGTCTCCTGCTGCAGCCGAGCTTTGAACTCGGCAAAGTCCTCTGCGCCAAAGCTGAAGGAGGCAATCTCCTGGCCCATCGAGACAACTCCGCAGCTCCCCTGGATGAGATCACCTAGAAACCGCAGAAAGCCGCGCTCTGGCGCAGCCAGTCGCGAAGCGGGACGGAGTCCTTGCGTCGGGAGGAATGCGAGAAGCCGGACGACAGTATAGCATCTGATGAGATAAAATAGATAGGGGCATGCCCCAAGTCCTGACTATCTCCTGCAAGCTTAAGGTGTCTGCGTCGCAAGCCGCCAAGCTGGAGGCGACACTTGATGCTTTTGCGCGAGCCTTGCTCGCGCCAGTGGGCCGGAGGCCTTACTGGGTGAACGAGAACACACCGGAGAAGATAGTCAACGCCGTCAAGCTCCAATCGCTCTGCTACCGCGAAATTCGTACCCGCTTTGGACTGTCCAGCAACCTGGCACAACAGGTGTGCAGGCGGGTTGCAGGCTCGCGCAAGGTTGTGCCCGCCAAAAGAACCGTCCGGTCAAAGCGTTCAAGGGGGGTTTTGTGACCTTTCGCGCTAGCGGGACGGAGTCCTTTGACGCTCGCACCTTTTCTTTTCGGGAATTCTTTTCGGGAAAAAGACTGGACGGTGTCGCTGACCACCATTGAGGGGCGGGAACGCTTTGAGTTGGCAATGGGCAACTACCAACGGGGTGTGTTGGCAGGTACCAATCCCAAATCGGCCACGCTCATCAAACGCAAAGACGGTTCGGTTCTTACTATGTCCAGATTTGCGTGGAGCAGGATCCACCAGAGCCACGAGACACCGCCAAGGCAATGGGTGTGGACTTGGGTAGGAGAGACATTGCCCACACCAAGGACTCCGTCCCGCTGACGCGAACAGAGGGAGATAACTGGAATGGACAGCAGTTGAACCAGGTCAGAGACCACTACTCCCGCTTGAGAGCGGCTCTGCAACGCAAGGCCAGGAAGGGCCCACGCAGCAGTTGGCGGAGATGCCGGGAGCTGTCGCAACGGCTGTCTGGTCGGGAGAGATACTTTCAAGCTTGGGTGAACCATCGCATCGCCAAGTCCATTGTTACTAGGGCACAGGCGACCCACCGTTTTATTGCCTTGGAAGACCTGACCGGGATTAGGGAGCGTGTCAACCAACAGTCA
>NZ_JANSJN010000045.1:18214-21464 GCF_047462555.1 Synechococcus sp. B60.1 | reverse complement strand
ATGTGCACCCGATCCTGAAACGGCTGGGCCAGGCGATCCCCTTGCGGGCTGGCCCCCAGCCAGATTTGGTAGTAGCCATCGGGGGCGGATCCCACCAAGCCGAGCTCTGCCAAGTAAGGCCGGGCACAGCCATTGGGGCAGCCGGTCATGCGCACCAAAAAGGGCGAATCCTGCAGCCCCAGCTCCTGCAACACCTGATCCAACTGGCGAATCAGGGTGGGCAGGGCTCGCTCCGACTCGGTAATGGCTAAGCCGCAGGTGGGAAGCGCCGGACAGGCCATGGAGAGCCGCACCAGCTCCGGAATCTCCTCTTTGGAAAGCACCCCATGGGACTTGAGGATCTGGTTGATGGCCTCTCGCTGGTGATCCTCGATGTCAATGAAGATCACGTCCTGCGTAGGAGTCAGCCGCAGGTGGAGGGAAAATTCCTCTACAATCTTGCGCAGGGCCGTTTTCAACTGCCGCTCCGGCGTATCTTGGATGCGGCCATTTTCAATGGAGAGGCCCAAAAACCAACGGCCATCCCCTTGCTCGTGCCAGCCCAGGTAGTCGTCGCTGTTGGGGACAAACTTGGGCATGCGCCGGAAGGGCAGTAGCTTCTCCCCCAGGTACTGCTCGACCACGCGGCGAAACTTGCGGATCCCCCAGTCACGCACCAGATACTTCAGCCGTGCCTGCTTGCGGTCGTAGCGGTTGCCGTGATCCCGCTGCACCGCCAAAATCGCCTGGCAAACCCGGTACACCGCTTCCGGCGGGGCAAAGCAGAGCTTCTGGGCCAAAAGGGGTTGGGTCTCCTCCTTGCCATGGGTGCGCCCCATGCCGCCGCCCACCACGATGTTGAAGCCCTTGAGGTTGCCCTTGCGGTCGGTGAGGACGATCAAACCCAGGTCTTGGGAGTACACATCGACGGTGTTCTCCCCGGCTACGGCGATGGCCGTCTTAAACTTGCGGGGCAGATAGACCGGGCCATAGAGAGGTTCCGGCCCCTCCAGCCTCACGCCGTTGCCCACAAACTGCTCGGCTTCCTGGACTTCCGGATCCACCGGCGGGATGGGAACCGGCTCTCCATCCACCCACAGCTCGTAGTAGGCAGAAGTCTTTGGAGCCAGGAGATCCGCCAGCTTGCGGGCATACTCCTGGGCGTAGCGGTAGGCAGGCCGGTTTTTGTAGGGGGCGACTGGTGCCATGACGTTGCGGTTGACATCGCCACAGGCGGCCAGGGTGGATCCCATCTGCCGGACGATGCTGGCCACCGTGGCCTTGAGATTTTTCTTCAAGATCCCGTGGAGTTGAAAGGTCTGCCGGGTGGTGGCCCGCAGGGTGCCGTTGCCGTACTCATCGGCCAGCCGATCCAGGGTCAAGTAGAGCTGCGGCGGCACATGCCCCCCCGGAATACGGGTGCGCAGCATCATCTCGTAGGCCCGCTCCCGTCCCTCCTGCTTCCGCTGCTGCCGCAGATCCCGGTCGTCCTGCTGGTAGGCGCCATGAAACTTGAGCACCTGCACCGCCGCCTCGCTAAAGTGGGTAGTGTCTTGGGCCAGCTCCTGCTGCAAGGGATCCCGCAGGAAATGGCTATCTGCCTTGATCTGCTCCACCTTGGAGCGCTTGGCCTCAGAGCCGACAAGGGAGCTCATCTGATTCTCCAGTAATCCGGTCGGAATACTTGTGAAACAGGGTAGCATCTCCCCTGGGCCGCGTCCAGTTCTATGGGTTTGAGGTGGAACAGCCTACTCCCCTCTCCCTCTGGGAAAGGGGCCGGGGGTGAGGGGTACCAGGGCAGCTTGAGAGCTAAGGCAGCGCTCTAGCCGGCCAGGGCCAGGCGGGCGCCGTATTCTGCTGCCGACCAGAGTTTCCAGGCAGAGTTGCCCTGTAGCTCCAAGACAAGGTCGTGGTAGGCCAGGAGAGTGGGGCGGTGGCCGACGCTGACGTAGGTGGTGTTGAGGTGTTGCAGTTGCCGGTAGAGCAGCTTTTCGTTGGCCACATCCAGGGCGCTGGTGGCCTCGTCCAAAATGGCGTAGCGGGGCTGAGTAATCAAAATGCGGGCAAAGGCCAGGCGCTGCTGTTCCCCCAAAGAGAGGGTGCTGGCCCAATCTTTCTCCACGTCAAAGCCGCCCACCCGCTCCGGCAAATCGGCTAGGTTCACCTGGGCCAAAACCCGGATGAGATCTGCATCGCTGAGATCCCGGCGACGACCTGGATAGAGGAGTTGATCCCGCAGGGATCCCAGCAGCATGTAGGGCTTTTGCGGCAGGAAGAGCATCTCGGTGGTGTCGGGGCGGGCGATGGATCCCTGGCCGTTGTTCCACAGGCCGGCAATGGCCCGCAGCAGGGAGCTCTTGCCGCTGCCGCTGGCCCCCACAATGAGCAGCCGTTGGCCTGCCTCTAAACTCAGGGACAGATCCCGCACCAGGGTTCGTTCTGAGTTTGGTGTTAGCAGAGTAACCTGCTGCAGCGCCAGTTGGGGAGCAATGCGAGTTTGGATGGTGCTCTCCCGGTCGCGGGTGTGGCGCAGGGCCGGATTCTCCAACGTTTCGTAAAAGGACCCTAGACGGTTGATCCCGGCGGCAAAGCTGGAGATGCTTTGGATCTGGTTGGCCACAATTGAAAGGGCACTCAGCACCTGGCTAAAGGCAATGGTGGCCTGGGTAATGGTGCCAAAATCCCGTACGCCGCTAAAGTAAAGAGGGGCCACAATTACGTAGGGCACAATGCGCGTGAAATAGTTATAGGCGTACTGAAAAATGTCAATAATAGCCTGCCAGATGATTAACAAGTCAAAGTTGCGCAGGGCAGCGGCAAAGCGATTCAAGATCTGCCTCAGCTCTAGGTCTTCTCCCTGGTAAAAGGCGATGGACTCAGCGTTGTCCCGCACGTGGACTAGGCTGTAGCGAAAATCGGCCTCGTAGCGCAGTTGATCGAAGTTAATTTTAATTAGCTTGCGTCCAGCCACAATGGCAATGGCGGTGCCAATGGTAGCATAGATAACCAATCCCACCGCCAAGGGGCGGGAGATGCTGTAGAGGATGCCGGTAAAGGCGTAGAGGGTGAGGATCGAGTCGAGAATATCCAGCAAAAAAGAAAGGGTAGTGCCGGTAAAGGAGCGAACGTCTTCGGAGATGCGCTGGTCGGGGTTATCAATCTCTGTGTTAGCGGCGTTGGAATCCAGCTCGTAGTAGGCCCGGCGATCAAAGTAGCGATCCAGAAAGTGGTCGGTCAGCCATTCCCGCCAAAACAGCCCCAGCTTCAGCCG
>NZ_JANSJN010000045.1:0-18114 GCF_047462555.1 Synechococcus sp. B60.1 | reverse complement strand
CCCAAAGGCCAGGCTGCTCAGAGCCAAGCTGGCTGCGGCCACCCACAGCAGCGGCGAGGCCAAGTTTCTCTCCGTTTGCGCCACCAGCCCGGCTGCTACATTGGTAAAAAACTCTGGGAACAGGGCCTGACCAACCAAGGTCACCCCAATCTCCACAAAGAACATCAAGGCAACCACAAACACCATGGCCGCTGCCAGCAAGCCAAAGAAAATCCAGCCCCCGTAGCGCACCCGCGGATAAAAGTAGGGCTGAGCTACCGTGATAAAGCGGTCCCAAAGTTTGCGGTCGAAATTAAATTGAGCGGCTTGGGATTCCATGGTTGTGGTCGTGGGCAAGAGGGTGAGATCGACATCTTTCAGGCTAGCAGGCCAGGGATCCCTTCTTGGTCCACCAGGAGCAAATCCCTTCGCCTCTGAGGAGGAGCCCCGCTGCCCATGCTGAGCCAGTGCTGATAGGGTTTATGTCCAGCCTACTTTTGCCCAAAGCTTCTGTTTTCAGTCGGGATCCCCTTGCAACCGCTTTTGCCAGGCCGCTTGGGCCGCCAGCCACACCGTCTGAACCGGCACGCGAAACGCTTGGGCGCGGGCCACGCAGTCGCGGAACTCCGGCTGGGCGTTGACAAGGCGGCCATGGTGATAGGCCACCTTGATGTCCACCAGGCCGTAGGGGGTTTCCACCCGCTCGATCCGGCGCTCCAGGACGGTGCGCTGCTGCTGGGAGTGGCGGATGCCCAGGGTGGTGGTTTCCCGGAAGATGAGCTCCTGGCACTCCGGCACCCGATCCGGCGGGCAGATTACCGTCAACAACACCCCCGGCCGTCCCTGCTTCATGGTGATGGGCTGGGTAAACACGTCCCAGGCGCCGAGGGCCAGCAACTGCTCGCAGGTATAAGCAATCACTTGGGGGTTGAGGTCGTCAATCTGAGTTTGCAACACTGAGACGATCTCGGTTGGCTCTTCCCCCTGGGACTGACCAATCCAAAGACGAAAGATGTTGGGAATGGGCAACTCGCGGCTGCCGGCCCCGCGCCCCACTTTTTCCAGCCGCAGCGGTGGACAGGGCCCAAACGCTTCTGCCAGCGCCACCGCCAGGGCTGCGCCGGTGGGGGTAACCAGCTCGGCCTCCACGCCGTTGCTAAACACCGGCACCCGTCCCATTTCCCACAGCTCAATCACCGCCGGCACGGGCACCGCCAGTTGGCCATGTTTGGTGCTCACCCAGCCACCGCCAATGGGATGGGGAGAGGAGATCACCCGCTCCACCTGCAGCCAATCCAGGCCGATACAGGTGCCGACGATATCCACCAGGGCATCGACGGCCCCCACCTCGTGGAAATGCACTTTTTCTAGGGGCACCTGATGGACTTTTGCCTCTGCCTGCGCCAGTTTCTCAAAAACTTTGAGGCTGCGGGCCTTGACCGCAGGGGCCAAGCGGGATCCGGCAATCAAAGCCTGGATCTCCCTCCAGGAGCGGGCGGGCGGGGACTCGTCCAACACCTCCACCACCGCTTGCAGAGCCGGCTGGCCGCACCGCTGCACCCGGCATACCTGCAGGCTGTATTCTCCTTCGATGCCCAGCGCCTGGAGCTGCTGGTTGAGATACTCCAGGGGCACCCCGCAATCCAGCAGAGCCCCCAAGCACATATCGCCGGCAATGCCTGCCGCGCAGTCCAAGTAGGCCACCTTCATAGCAGCGTTGAAACGGGAGGGACGGCTCCACCCAGTTTTGCCCAGAGTGGTGGCGATGCCAACAGGAGTGGCTGCCGCCAAGGCCAAAATAGGAAAAACTTCAGCCGCAAGGAGGGATCCCAAATGCTGTTGCAGCCCAATCCTTGGATCCGCTTTTCCCTGGGGATCCTGCTGGGGGCAACGCTGTTGCTGTGGGGATCCCCGGCGGGATCCCAAACTCGTCTCAACTTTAGCAATGCCGATCTGCAGGGGCAGGATCTGTCGGGTCAGGACTGGCGGGGCAGCAGTTTTGTCAGCGCCAACCTGCAGGGTGCCGATCTGCATGGGGCCAACCTTGCCGGCGTGGCCTTTACCAAAGCCAATCTGGCGGGGGCCAACCTGGCGGGGGCAGATCTCAGCAACAGCCTGTTGGATCTGGCCAACCTAGCAGGCGCCGACCTCAGGGGGGCCAACCTCAGGGGAGCCATTGCTGCGCGGGCGGTTTGGCAAGGGGCGCAGATTGGCGGCGCTGACTTTAGCGACGCCTATGTGGATCGGGCAGCCCTGCGGGAATTGTGCCAGCGGGCTGAGGGATCCCATCCCGTAACAGGCGTTGCCACCCGCGCAAGTCTAGGCTGCCCCTGAAAGCCGGCAAAGGTGAAGAAAACAGGATCCCTGAACCCTCTTGGCTGGATTGCCCTTTAGATTGGGGAAGGTGTTGACCCTGCCCCACCATGAGCAAGCCCAGCTTCGCAGTCATTGGCCTGGCGGTGATGGGGGAAAACCTGGCCCTCAACGTCGAGCGCAATGGCTTTCCTGTTGCGGTCTACAACCGGACTCGCGCCAGAACCGAGCAGTTCATGCAAGGGCGGGCCCAAGGCAAGCAGATTACCCCTGCCTACAGCCTGCCCGAATTGGTGCAACTGTTGGAGCGGCCCCGCAAAATCTTGATCATGGTCAAGGCAGGCCCGCCAGTGGATGCCATCCTCGACGAGCTCAGGCCGCTGCTGGAGCCAGGCGACATCCTCATCGATGGCGGCAACTCCCTCTACAGCGACACCGACCGGCGTGCCGAGGCCCTAGAAGCCAGCGGGATCCACTTTGTCGGCATGGGGGTGAGCGGCGGGGAAGAAGGTGCCCTTAACGGCCCTAGCCTCATGCCCGGCGGCAGCCTGGAAGCCTACCGCCAACTGGAGCCTATCCTCACCAAAATTGCCGCCCAAGTGCCGGACGGCCCCTGCGTCACCTACCTGGGACCCAAAGGGGGCGGGCACTACGTGAAGATGGTGCACAACGGCATCGAATACGGCGACATGCAACTGATTGCCGAGGCCTACGACCTCATGCGCAGGGGGCTGAAGCTGTCAGCCCCCCAGATGCAGGAGATCTTCCAGGCCTGGAACGAGACGGAGCTGGAGTCGTTTTTGATTGAGATTACCGCCAAGATCTTGGGGACGCTGGATCCGGAGACGGGCAAGCCGCTGGTGGATCTCATCTTGGACAAGGCAGGCCAGAAGGGCACGGGCCTGTGGACGGTCAAGGACGCCCTGGATCTGGGGGTGCCGGTGCCCACCATTGAGGCGGCAGTGCAGGCCCGCCTCCTCTCCTCGATGAAGGAAGAGCGGGTGGCCGCCTCGCAGCAGTTGCCAGGGCCGGGAACAGCCTTTGAAGGGGATCCCGACCGCTTCCTCCAGGATCTGCGCGCCGCCCTCTACTGTTCCAAGATCTGCTCCTACGCCCAGGGGATGGCGCTGCTCAAGCAAGCCACCGTTGCCCACGGCTATGTTTACCCCTTTAGCGAGATCCCTCGCATCTGGAAGGGGGGCTGCATCATCCGCGCCCGCCTCCTGAGCAGGATCCAGGCGGCCTACCAGCGGGATCCGGAGCTGGTCAACCTGCTTTTGGATGAGGAGTTTCAGCAGGCCATCCAGGAACGGCAGGGATCCTGGCGGCGGGTGGTGACCACCGCGGCTACCCTAGGGATCCCGATCCCGGCCATTAGCGCTTCCCTGGCCTACTACGACAGCTACCGCACTGCCGAGCTGCCCCAGAACCTCACCCAAGCCCAGCGGGATTTCTTTGGCGCCCACACCTTTGAGCGCATCGACAGGCCGGGGGTTTTCCACCACGCCTGGAACGCCTAGGCAGGATCCCCCTCTGGTGCGGCCGCTAGACCTAGCGGCGTCTGCTTCAAGGTAGAGCCCCACGCCTCGGTATGGAAAGGCTCTCCTTCTTGGGGAAAATCCCTGCGGAAGTGGGATCCGCGACTTTCCTCTCGCAACAGAGCCCCTTGCCCCACCAGGCGGGCAAGCAGCAACAAACTCCCGGCCTCGACCTCCTCCCGGCTGGCCCAGGGCTTCTCCTCCAGGGGCAGGGCTTCTGCAAAAGCCAGAAAAGCCCGCAGCCGCTCTCCCTCCCGCACCACGCCCAGCGCCTCTCCCACCTGCTGCCTAAGCTCGGGAAGAAGAGAGGGCGGCGCGGTCAGCACAGGTAGAGCCTGCACCTGAAGGGGTGGCTCCTGGAGGTCCCGCAGGGCAGCCAGAGCAGCTCGCTTGCCCATGACCAGCCCTTCCAAGAGGCTGTTGGAAGCCAAACGGTTTGCCCCGTGCAACCCTGTGGAAGCCACCTCCCCGGCAGCATAGAGGCCCGGCAGGCCAGTGAAGCCAAAGGCATCCGTTCGCACCCCGCCCATGACGTAGTGGGCAGCGGGAGCAACCGGCAGGAGGTCTTTTCCAGGATCCAGCCCCAAAGCGCGGGCAGAGGCAACAACGGTGGGAAAGCGCTCCTCCAGCTCTGGCACAGCCCGTAGATCAAGATAAACTCCCCCCGTCCGCTGCCGCTCCCAGAACACCGCCTGGGCCACCACATCCCGCGGCGCCAGCTCGCCCAGCTCCGTATAGCAAGGCATAAAGCGCTCCCCCCAGGCGTTGAGAAGCACGGCCCCTGCCCCTCGGGCAGCCTCACTGACCAGGGCTCCATTGGGCAAGGCGGTGGGGTGAAACTGCACAAACTCCAGATCCCTTAGGACAGCTCCTGCCCGCCAGGCCAAGGCCATCCCATCCCCGCTGGCCCCCGGCGGAGCCGTCGAGAGGGGGAAAAGGCTGCCAAACCCGCCTGTAGCTAAGAGAACTGCCCCTGCTTTCACCTGCAGTGGCCCATCTGGCCCCAGCAGCAGGGCTCCCCCTACCCTGTCTCCTGCCATCAAAAGGCTGAGGGCTGTGTATCCCTGGAGAGGCGGCTTGTTTAGGCGAGCCAGCAAACCTTGCAGCAGCCACAGCCCGCTCCGATCCCCTCCCAGATGGCGTATCCGCGCCCGCGAGTGGCCCCCTTCCCGCACCGGCTCCGGATGGAAGGGCAGCCCCCAGGACAAAAGCCTCTCCAGGTGAAAGGGGGCTTCCTGCAGGATGGAGCGGGCCACCTCCACTTCCACCAAGCCACGGCCTGCTTGCAGGGTGTCCTGGAGGTGGGCTTCCACATCTGCTGCATCCAGTGGAAAAGCTATCCCCCCCTGCGCCCAAGGAGTGGATCCAGAAGGCAAGGGATCCTTGCTTACCACCAGGGTTCTGGCTCCCTCTGCTTCCGCCCACAGGGCTGCATAGATCCCTGCCACCCCTGCCCCCAGGATCAAGAGGTCTGTTTCCGCTAGGAAAGACGTAGACAACACTGGAAAAACAGACCCTCGCCAAGGGTGCTCCCTCTAGGCTCCAGCAGGCACTGACAGCATGGCCAGGATGGACTTGCGGGCTTTTTCGGCCACCGCCTCCGGCACCTGGATCACGTAGCGCATCTCCACTAGGGAGCGGTAGATCTTCTCCAGGGTAATTTTTTTCATATACTCGCAGACGGCGTCCGCCTTGACGGGGATAAAGGTCTTATCGGGGGCCTCTTTTTGCAGCCGGTGGAGAATGCCCACCTCGGTGGCAACCACAAACTCGCGGCTGGCCGAAGTTCTGGCATAACGCACCATCCCCTCGGTAGAAAGGAGCTTGGCGTCCGGCTTGAGAAATAGACAACTGGAGCCGCAACTGCACTCGGGGTGGATGAGGAACTCCGCCTCCGGGTGCTTCTCTGCCATTGCCTTGAGGTGCTCCTCGCGAATGCCCACATGGACGTGGCACTCGCCGGGGAACAGATCCAACTCCCTCCCCGTTGTCTGGGCTACATAGGCCCCCAGGAACATATCCGGCACAAAGAAGATGGGGCGATCCGGCGGCAGGCTGGCCACCACCTGCACAGCGTTGGCGCTGGTAACGCAGACATCGGCCAGGGCTTTAATCTCGGCGGCCGTGTTGACATAGGCCACCACCAGCCCCTCGGGGTTGGCCTCCTTCCAGCGCCGCACATCCTCAGGCCGGATGCTGTCCGCCAGGGAGCAGCCCGCCTCTAGATCCGGCAGCAGCACCGTCTTTTCCGGGTTGAGGATAGCTGCCGTCTCGGCCATGAAGTGGACGCCAGCAAAGACAATGACCTGGGCATCTGTCTTTTGGGCCGCGCGGGCCAGGCCCAGGGAGTCTCCCACAAAGTCCGCCACTTCCTGCACCTCGGGGAGTTGGTAGGAGTGGGCTAGGATAACGGCCTGCCTTTCCTGCTTGAGTCGAGCAATTTCCTGGACAAGGGTTTCTTGGGTCATGGTGAACCTTCTGTTTTGGCTGGGCCGGCCACGGGTGCAGATCTGGACTGGTGCGGGGCTAAGGAGAAGTTGCCAGCAGGCAGCAACTGGCCTTCCTGCTTTAGGCGGGATTGTTACCTAGCCTAGCATTAGAAACAGCGCTCCCTGGGGCAAACCTCAGGGCCGCACCACGAGCAAGGAGAGATCCAGGGCCTTGGCCGAGTGAGTCAGGGCCCCCACACTGATGTAGTCAACGCCTGCCTCCGCCGCTTGCCGGGCGCGCTCTAGGTTCATGTTGCCGCTGGCTTCTAGGGGAACTTTCCCCCCTACCCGTTGAACGGCAGCCCGAATCTGCTCCAAGGGGAAGTTATCGAGAAGGATTAGATCGGCGCCTGCCGCCAAAGCCTCCTCCAGCTCCTGGAGGTTGCGCACCTCAACCTCGACCTTGAGGTGGTGGGGGGCACCTGCTTTGGCCCGCTGGACGGCTGCCAAGATGCCGCCGGCACCGCGAATGTGGTTTTCCTTAATCAAGATGCCGTCGAAGAGGCCAAAGCGGTGGTTTTTGCCGCCTCCTACCCGCACCGCATATTTCTCCAGAGCGCGCAGGCCGGGGGTGGTCTTGCGGGTGTCCAGGAGCTGGGTCGAGGTTCCCCGCAACGCCTCTACGTAGGTGCGGGTAAGGGTGGCAATGCCAGAAAGCCTTTGGAGAAGGTTCAGCGCTAGCCTTTCTGCTGCCAGAATCCCCCGCAGGGATCCCTTGAGCTGGACCACTGCTTGGCCGACGGCCACGCTCTCCCCTTCCTCTGCTTTGGGAGCGAACTCCAGCTGGGGATCCACCAGCCGGAAAACCCGCCTGGCAATCTCCAGACCCGCCAGGATCCCTGCCTCCTTAGCTAGGATCACCGCCTCGCCCTCTACTCCGGGGGGCAGCGTCAGCTCGCTGGTGAGATCGCCGTGGCCGAGATCTTCCTGTAGCCAGGCGCACAGGGTCTCCTCCGGGATGTAGAATGCTGGCATCATCTTTTGCTTTGCTTATGGCCTCGACTGGATCGTCTCAACCCAATAGCGGCACCTTCAGCCGTCGTCAGTTGCTCAAAGCAGGAGCTGCTGCCCTTGGGGGAAGTCTGCTGGCGGCAGCGGCTGCCCGATCCTCCCCCACTCTCATCGTGGCTCAGAGATCCAAACTTGACCGGGTTTCCTATGCTACCAACTGGTATGCCCAGGCGGAGCATGGCGGCTTTTACCAGGCGGTGGCCACAGGCATCTATCGCGAATATGGGCTAGACGTCACCATCAAGATGGGCGGCCCTGGCGTCAACATTACCCAGATTTTGGCCGGCGGAGCTGCCGACTTTGCCATGGGGGGAAGCGCGGGAGTCATCAACGCCGTGCGGGAAGGGATCCCGCTCATCTGCGTGGCGGCTATTTTCCAAAAAGACCCTCAGGTTCTCCTTGCCCATCCCGGCACCCAGCGCTTGGAGGATCTCAAGGGCCGACCCATCTTCGTGGCCAAAGGGGCTTTTACTACCTACTGGCCCTTTCTGCGGGCCAAGTACGGCTTCACCGACGACCAGACCCGCCCCTACAACTTCAACCCCGGTCCCTTCTTGGCGGATCCCACCTCAGCGCAGCAGGGGTATCTCACCTCTGAGCCTTTTGCCATTGAAAAACAAGGAGGCTTTAAGCCGGTAATTTTTCTCCTAGCCGACTACGGCTACAACCCCTATGCCACAACCATCGAGACGCGGCGCCAACTGGTGGAAACCAAGCCAGACCTGGTGCAGCGATTTGTGGATGCCTCTATCAAGGGCTGGTACAGCTTTCTGGAGGATCCCCGCCCCGCCTATCGCCTCATCAAGCAGGATAACCCGGAGATGAGCGATGAGCAGTTGGCCTATAGCTTTGAGAAGTTGAAGGAGTACGGTGTTATTTTGTCCGGCGATGCGCTAGAAAAGGGCATTGGCGCCATGACCCACGAACGTTGGCAAAGCTTCTTCGAGAGTATGACAGTGGCGGGTGTCTTTGAGCCAACCATCAACTACCAAGCCGCCTACACGTTGGACTTTGTCAATAAAGGCACTGCCTACTACAAAAGCTAGGTCAGTTGCGAAAAAGGGAATTATAGGGCGGTTCTAATCAGTTTGGAGGGGGCTGCCGGCCGCTCTAGACCGCCAAAGACGAGCAGCGCTTACCCTCAGCCTATCTCTGGGAGAGGGGAGTTAGGGATCTAACTGCTCCATTGCTACCTAATGAATGACTGTAGCTAACTTTCGTGCAGCTTGCTGACCGATGGCCAAAGCTACTGCTCGGCAATGGTGACGTTAAAGCCCTTGTTCTTCAAAGTTTCAGCGTGGTAGCGGGCATATTCCAGTTGTTCAAATGCTGCCAACTGCACAAACTTATGGCCGTTCACATCTTTTACAAAAGCATCATTGGCAACTTGCCGAGCTCGCGCCAAGCTTTCCTCTCCGGAGTAGGTGGTCAGCACCAAAAAAGTTCCTTCGCCGCGGTTAGGCCCTAAGGAATCGAGATCGTTGCTGTTCAGGGGCACCGTGAGCAAAGATTCTGAAACAGCGGTTACTTTAGGCTGGGAGGGGCGCTCCAGGCTGGCTGCCACTTGCTCCACCGTTTTCGAGAGGGAAGGAGCAGGTTCCTGTGCAGCCGAGGCCAAGTCGGTTTGTAGACTGTCCAACAAGTTGAGGACATCCTGAAGGGGCTCGACCCGCAACTCCTCCAGATTGGGAGTGTTCGCCAACCCTAGCGCCAACTGACTGGGATCCAGCCTCCCCGAATAGAACTCTTCCCCTACCTGTCCCGGCAGCGGCTCCAGGGGAATCAGGGGCAACTGGGCCAAATCCACCTGGCCAGGGATCCCTCTTTGGATGTTGTGGGTCAGGACAGCGGTTTGGGGAAGCGACAGCTCTTCCGGCCAGATCAACCAGCGCACCCCGAAGCCGATCCCCGCACAGGAGAGGGCCCACAGCAGCAAGAGCCAAAGGGGGGAGAGCACCCCCGCCGGCCGTGGTGTTTCCTCCTCCTCCAAGTCTTCCACGATTTCTTGCATCAGCACAGGTGAAGAGCGCTCTAGGGGGATATCGCTTCCAAGAGGATCTGTCCATGGCAAGGGGACAGATGACCTGCGCTGCAAACGTTGCCAGAGGCGAAATCGCTCCAATTCCTTGAGCTCATCCAGATGTAAACAGCTCAGCGCTTCCTGAAGCGTCAGTTGAGGAGTTGGCTGGGTTTGCTGGGCCCTTGGTAGGGGTCGAGTAGCATCTGAGGGAAGTGGAGAAAAACTCATAGACAACTCACCCTCGCCAGACTAAGAGCTGGGAAGCAAGCAGAACCAAGCCGGTGCTGAACCCGGGAACTGCCCAACCGCAGAGCCAACCCCAGGGATAAAGGCAAGCCATTACTACCATGCCACAAGCCGAAGGCCTTCTTCTAGGGATTTGCCGCAAGATAGAGGTCGCGCACATCCGCTGGCAGATGCCGAAGCAGGAGCTGGCGAGCGGAGGCAACAATGGCATCCACCTCTTCCGGCGCGAGGTAGTACCGGTCAGCTTTGAGCTGGGCGGCGATGCGATCCGGTGACCAACCAAACCGATCCCGTAGCAGCAGAATGAAGCGCATATCTCCCGGCAAGTTGTCCAGAGCGGCGGTCAGGTAACAGGCCAATGCTGGCGAAAGAGAGGGCTTCGCTGCACCGGCGCTCGCGGTTTGAGGAGGGGTGGCCTCACCCTCTGCCGTGCCGTCAGACCGCCCCGCAAAAGACCAGATCAGCTCGCGGATTTGCGCCGCCAGCCAGGGCGCCAGCACCGGATCCCCGCCCCCCTCACTCTGTAGCGTGCGGGCATCGAGATGCTGAAGGCGCGCATAAAGGTGCAGCCAAACCTCCTCTCGAGCGGCAGCCCGCCGCTCCGGGGGCAGATGCTCGGCCAGGATCCCATCCACCCAGGCGCAGTAGCGGCAAAACAGGGCGATGAAGTAGCGCGCCGCCTGCGGCTGCCGTTGAAAGGCCCGCAGCAGTTCCAGATCGCTGTGGTGGGCTACCCCCTTCACGATAGAAGCCTCGCACTCCGGCCAAAGGGGAGTCACCACCTCAACCATAATCTCTCTCGCCAGAAAGAAGCTCTCTAGCTATTTTCCAAGATCTCTCGACAGGCCGATAGCAACTGCTCCTGCTCCGTCAGGGTTCTCAGGCCAATGCGCAGATAGCGATCCCCCAGCTCTGGAAAGCTCAGGCAATCCCGCACCAGGATGCGGTGCTGCCGCAACAGCTTTTCTTGAATCTGCGTAGCGGAGCCAGGGCAGCGCACCAGTACAAAGTTAGCCTGACTGGGCCAGGGATCCCAGCCGGGTAGCGCCTGCAGACCGCTCAACAAATGCTCCCGCGCCATCGGCAGCCAGGCCAGGGTGCGCCGGCGAAAGTCTTCATCCGCCAGAGCCGCCGCCACCGCCACCGCCGCCAATCCGTTGACGCTCCAGGGATCCCGCCACTGCCGCCAGCGCCCCCAGTGATCCGGGTGCCCCACAGCAAAGCCGATGCGCAAGCCGGGCAAGGTAAAGAACTTGGTCAGCGAACGGATGACGATGGTGTTGGGGTGGGCCTCCAGGTGAGGGATCAAAGTCTGGCTGCGGGGCAGCTCTCCCACCTCTGAGCCGGCGTCCAGAGGGGGGAGCTCCTGCGGGGCGTCTCCTGGCAAAAAGTCCATAAAAGCTTCATCCACCACCACCTGCTCAAACTGGGTCAGGAGGGGCAAGAGGTCTTGCCGGAGGAAAAGCCGGCCCGTCGGGTTGTGAGGATTGTTCAGCCAGAGCACCCGGCCTGTCTTGTCCGCCCGGATCCCTTTCTGCAGCAAGGCTAGGGTGGGGGATCCCTGAGAGGGCCAAAGATCCAAACCCCTGAGGGTTACACCCGCCGCCCGCAGGGCCCGTTCATAGTCCCCAAAAGCCGGTCGGGGCAGCCAAACCTCCCGCCCCTGGGCATCGCGGGCGGCCCAGGTGAGCAACTCCGCCGCCCCATTGCCCACGAAGATCCACTCCGGATCGACCGCCCAGCGCCGCGCCAAACAGGCCCGCAGCTCGCGGTAGTCGGGATCCGGATAGCGGCTGATCACAACTGGATCCGGCGCCGACAGGGCGCGAGCCAGAGCTTGCAAAACCGACTGCGGAGGGCCCAGGGGGTTGAGGCTAGCCGAAAAATCCAAAATAGCCTCAGCAGGGCAGCCGGCGATGGCTGCCCCCCAAGCTCGATTGCCACCATGCTGAGGCCGTTGCACGCCTATCCATCCCAAAGCTCAGGTTCACCGAGAGAACTCCGCCTGAGGAGCGCGAACGGCTGGGATCTCGTCAAACTCCTGAAGACTTGTGGCCACCTGCCACCGCATCGCGGAAAGTTTTGCCTGCGGTGAAAGTCGGGACAATGCTGGCCGGGATCACCATCTTCTCGTTGGTCTTTGGGTTGCGACCTTCCCGTTGTTTGCGTTTGCGGGCCTCAAAGGAGCCGAAGCCCACCAGGGTCACCTTCCCTTTGGGTTCACCGTTTTCATCGCGGGATGCGACCTCTTCGACAATGATCTCCAGCGCCGCCGTCAGGACAGCTTCAGCTTCTTTTTTGGTTACGTTGGCGCGATGAGCGACGGCATCCACAAGCTCTGCCTTGTTCATCCTGATCTCCTCGTGAGTTAGGCAATAGGGTTAAAACCGACTCTGGCCGCGTACTCGCGAGGGGCTGCGAAGCAACCACGGCCCAGAGTGTTCTCAGTCTGTAGGAGCGGGGCTTGCCCTGCACTGCGCCAAAGCGCCGCTGGCGCGAATGGCAGGATTGTGGCAGTTTGGCTCCAAATCACTGACATATTCTACAGCCAAGTTAGGGTAGAAGCCGGTTGGAGAAGGGATTTTAGGGGGGCTGAGCGGAATTTTTGGGGAACAAAGAGAGATCAACCGATAATCCTAATACCCACTCCCCTCGGATGCCGGGGCAAGTCCCGCCCAGGGCATCACAGGTCGCGTTGGAAGTAGGCCCGCATCACCTCGCGGAAGATCGGGGCTGCCCGGGATCCACCCCCGCCGCCACTGTTTTCCAGAAAGACCACGACCACCAATTCGGGCCGGTCGGAGGGCGCATAGCCGACAAACCAGGCGTGAGAGCGCCGCGGCGGATCCTCGGCAGTGCCGGTTTTGCCGGCGGTAGGGGGAAAGCCCGGCCCCAGGTTGGCGTTGCCGCCAGTGCCGTAGACCACGACATCCCGCAGCCCCTGTTGCAAGATCTCCAGGGTAGCGGGGGAGAGACCTACCTTCTGCCGCAGGGGCACGGCGCTTTCCGGGATCACCTGCTGCGAGAGCAAGGGACGCACCCGCCAGCCGCCGTTGGCCACCGCTGCTGTGACCACCGCCATCTGCAGCGGCGTGGCGGTGATAAATCCCTGGCCGATGGACATGTTCACCGTATCGCCCACATACCAAGGCTCGCGCCAGTGGCGCTGTTTCCAGTCGGCGTCAGGCACCAGCCCAGCAGCTTCCCCCTTAAGGCCGATCCCGGTCAATTGCCCCAGCCCGAAGCGGCGCGACCATTCTTGCAGGGGGGCGGCCTTGGTGCCCAGGGCAATCTGGTAGAAGAAGGTGTCGCTGCTGTAGGCCATCGCCTGGCGGTAGTTCAGCCGCCCGAAGCCGGCACGGTTCCAGTCCCAGAACCTCCACCCGCCCACCTGGATGTAGGGGCCGGTCTGCAGCACCGTATCCGGGGGAAAGGCCCCCGACTCGATCCCGGCAGCGGTGGTGATGATTTTGTAGGTGCTGGCGGGGGGATAGGGCCGCAGGGCGCGGTTGAGGAAGGGAAAGTCCTGCTGTTGCAGGCTCTCCCACTGGGCTTGGGTGATGCGGCTGGAAAAGAGGTTGGGATCAAAAGTGGGATAGCTGGCCATGGCCAGGATCGAGCCGTCGCGGGGATCCAGGGCGACTACTGCTCCTTTCTGCTGGCCCAGGGCTTGCTCTGCCGCCTGCTGCAGGCGTACGTCCAAAGTCAGCTGCAGGGTGTTGCCCGGTTGGGGGGCTTGTTCTCCCAGCACCCGCAGCACTTCTCCCATGGCGTCCACCTCCACCTGGCGCCCGCCCCACTGGCCGCGCAGATGGCTCTCGAACAATTCCTCCACGCCCATCAGGCCGACGATATCCCCCAAGCGATAGCTGGGGTCGGCCCGCAGTTGTTCTTGCGAGATCTCGCCGGTATAGCCCAGCAGGTGGGCGGCCAAGTCGCCATGGGGATAAAACCGCACCGTCTCCGCCTCCACCATCACCCCCGGCAGTTCGCGGCTCATCTCTTCCAGTTGAATGACCACCTGGGGGCTGGCGTTGCGCAGGATGCGTACGGGAAACGGGGAGCGGTAGCCGGCCTGTTCCAGCTTTTGGGCAATTTCTTCGGGGGCCATGTTCAAGGCTTGGGCCAGCTTGGGGATCGTCTCCTGCCAGCCCTGCCGCGACTGCACCAACGGCCACAGGAAGACTGAGTGGGAGAGCTGGCTGCCCGCCAGCAGCACGCCGTTGCGATCCACAATGCGCCCCCGTTCCGGCGGCTGGGGCAAGAGGCGAATGCGGTTGGTATCGGCCAACTGGCGGTAATACTGGGTGCGCACCAGTTGCAGGTAGGCCAGGCGGGATCCCAGCCCTCCCAGGAGCAAGCCGCTGGCCAGCAGGAGCAAAACCAGGGCCCGATAACCCTGACCCACCGTTTTGGCCGGCGGGGATCCCAGCCAGCGAGGGCTACTGGTGGGCGGGGGAAGGACGCGGCGCGGGTCGGGGGGCCTGGAGTGGGGGGAAAACAGGGTTTTGGGATCCCGTCCCGCGGATGTGGTGATGTTGCCAACAGGGTAAAGTTTGGCCATGAAGAATTGCCGAATAAAGCTGCAACCCATCCACCCAGCGCACAAGGTTGAATGCCTGGGCGGTCTCTCTCAGCCAGTATCCCCGGCTGCGGCCAGCCTCGTCCAGGAGGGTTGCCGTGGATAGGGCAGAACAACAGCGGCTACGACAGGCTGCCTGGCTGATGCTGGGCAATGGCCTGCGCCTGGGGTTGTCCGGGGCCTATTTCATCCTGCTGGCGCGGCTGTTGGGGCCGGAAGCCTTTGGGGTGTTCTCCGCCATCTTGGCCTGCAGCAACCTGGCCGCCCCGTTTGGCCATTGGGGCCAGTCGGAACTGCTGATCCAGCGCCTGAGCGGCCGGGGATCCGCGGCGGCTGCCCAGGAGATCGGCCCCAGCTTGTGGTTGGCCGGGCTAGGCTGTGGGGGGATGACGCTGCTGTTAACACCTCTGTTGAGCCTTTGGCTGGCCGGGATCTCCCCCCTCGTGGTGGGGATCCTGCTGGGGAGCGACCTGCTGTTTATCGCCATCCCTGAGGTGTACAGGGGGATCCTGATCGGGCAAGAGCGGGTTGCCGGCGTGGCCCTCATCGATACCAGCATGGCGCTGGGGCGGGTTGGCGCTGTGCTGCTAGCGGTGGCTCTGGGTTGGGGATCCCTGGTGCAGTGGGCCGTGCTGTACGGTCTGATGGTGCTGGTCGTGCTGCTGCTGATGGCGCGGGGGATGGGACGGTGGAGTAAGCTTTCTCCCCCCTTGGCCTGGAGAGATCTGGGGGAACGGCTGGCGGCGGGCTGGGATTTTGCCGTGGGGCTGGCGGCGGCAAAAACCTTCACCGATTTGGACAAGCTGCTTTTGCCCCGTCTGGCCTCGGCAGCAGCAGGGGGGCTCTACAGCGCCGCCTACCGGGTGATCAACTTCTCGCAAACGCCGATGATCGCCCTGCTCACCAGCCACTTTGCCGAGCTGTGCCGCCAAGGACAAAAGGGCCTACGGCAGGGCTGCCGCTACGCCTGGCAGCTCTTCCCTTGGGTGGTGGGCTATGGCAGTTTGGCCGCCCTGGGGATGGCGCTGGGATCCTACGGGATCCCCTGGGTGCTGGGATCGGCTTACCAGGAAACCGCTCTCATCCTGCGCTGGCTCAGCCCGGTCATCCTGCTGGAAGGGATCCACCTGCTGCTGTCTCACCTGTTCACCGGAGCCGGGCTGCAAAAGCCGCGCAGCCGCCTGCAACTGGCGGCACTGGGTCTGAACGGGCTTTTGAATGGGATTTGGATCCCGATGTGGGGCTGGCGAGGAGCAGCCTTGGCCACTTTGATCTCAGAAGTAGCCCTAGTGCTGGCCTTGCTGCTGCTAATTCAGCGGCAATTACGCCCTCTGGAGGGATCCCCTGAAGCTACGGGGCCTTGACGATCTTGTAGGTGGCTTTGGCATCGGGGCCGAAGGTGATCACATCCCCCGACTTAAGCTGGTGGGTGGTCAGCTTCTGGCCGTTGATCAGGAGGCCGTTGGTGCTGGGCCTACCCTCCAGATCCCCATCGAGAATGCGGTAGTAGTATTCTCCCTCCTTCTCAGCAGGGACGCGTAGCAGCATGGCGTGGTAGCGGGAGGCGTATTGGGAGTTGAGGCAGATGTCGTTGGCCAGGTCGCGACCAATGAAGTATTTTGCAGCGGTCAGCACCTGGCTGCGGCGGCCATCTCGATCCTCCACGACCAAGATGTGCTGCTGAGCACTTGGAGGAGAAGGCACAGAATCAACCATAATTCCTTCCGCTGCAACTGCCCGAATCTAACCCTAGCACCATACTATACAGACAAAAGCTCGACCCTGGCATTGGCAGAGCTGCAGAATCGCCTACCCGAGATGGTCTGCCGAATCTCAAAGTCGGCCACGGGCACTTTGCAGTAGCGGGCCCACCAGCCCTGGGAAAAGGGTGTAGGCCCCCACCGCCCACTGAGCCATGCCCACCACGACCTCCGACTTCGACTGGCGAGCGGCGTCCCAAATGGCTGCAGCCACGTCTTCCGGCTGGCTGACCCAAAAGCTCTCTAGTGCCTGTTGCATCCGCTGCCGCGCCGCGCTGCTTGAGCCTTGGGACTCGCTTTCGGGAGAGACCTCCGGCGCCGCCTCATCAACAAAAACGGCTCGCTTGAGAAAACTGCTGTTGACTGGGCCGGGGTGGACGCCAATTACCTGGATCCCATGGGGTTGCAGCTCTAGACGCAGCGCCTCCGTTAGCCCACTGACCGCATACTTGCTGGCACAATAGGCAGTCATCTGGGGCAGGGGCATCTTGCCGCCGATGGAGCCCACGTTGATGATCTGGCCTTGTTTGCGCTTCAGCATGTGGGGGAGCACAGCCCGGATGGTGTACAGGTAACCCCAAAAATTAACCGCCATCAGGGCTTGCCAGTGTTCCAGCGTAGTCTGTAGGAAGGGGCCGCTCAGGCAAATGCCGGCGTTATTGATCAGGCAGTCGATGCGGCCGTAGCGCTCTAGGGTGGCCTCCACCAGGTTTTGCACCTGTTCCGGTTGCGTCACGTCAGTGGGGACAGCCAACACTTCTGCATTGAGGCTTTGCTCCAGCTCGATGGCTGTTTGCTTCAGGGTTTCAGCCGTGCGGGCAGCCAGCGCCAGGCGGTAGCCACCGCGGGCAAAAGTAAAGGCGGTGGCCCTGCCAATACCCTCGGAAGCGCCTGTAATTAAAACAACATCAGCCATCCTGCTGCTCCCCACTTTTTGGGTTAGGATTCTTCCTTCTGTTGTAACTCCTCCGGAGAGCGGGGATCCTTGGCCATCTGAGAGCGTATGATACGGAACGGCAGCAAAGATAGGGTTTATGGCCTCCACTTACTCGTTTGATATTGTCAGCGATTTCGATCGGCAGGAGTTGGTGAACGCTGTGGATCAGGCCCAGCGAGAGATCAAACAGCGCTACGACCTCAAGGATACCCAGACGGAAATTGCGCTGGAGGAGGGATCCCTGACCATCACCACTGCCAATGAGATGGCTCTCAATTCCGTTCGCGATCTGCTTCTCACCAAAGCGGCCAAGCGGGGCCTCTCCCTGAAGATCTTCGACTTTCAACCCCCGGAGAGTGCCGCTGGCAACCGGGTGCGCCAGGTTGTTCGTCTCAAAAGAGGTATCGATGCGGCGCTGGCCAAGCAGATTGCCAAGCAAATCCGCGACAACTTCAAGAAGGTGCAGCCCTCCATTCAAGGGGATCTGGTGCGGGTTTCCGGCAAAGACAAAGATGAGCTACAGGCGGTCATTCAAATGCTCAAGCAGCAGGATTACCCGGTGGCGCTGCAGTTTGTCAATTACCGGTAGCACGGCCACAGCAGGCAAGGGATCCCAGCTCGCGTAGCCCCTTGGCTCTTGGCTTTTTGGGAGCTAGCCCACAGAGAAGGCCAGAATCCTTTACCATGGGTAGGTAGTGATCTCCATCTCCAACCGCAGCTCTACGGCGCCAGTATGTACACCATTTCTGAGTTCGATCGCCTGATCCAGTTTCTCCCGGTGGAGATCCGACCCGAGGTGCAGATCGAGATTGGATCCCCTGACCAGTCTCGGGTTGTGCAGCCGCTCTGGCGCTTTCCCTGGCAGAAGTACACTCGCTTTGCCATCGACCTGAGCCGTTGGCAGAAGCTGAGCCCCGATCAACAGAAGATCTACTTTTTGCGGGAAGCCGTGATGGCCACCGAGCTGGCCTTGGGAGACAACTGGTCGGCGCTATTGCTGTATCCCGCCCTAATTGGGGCCGGCAGCATGGGCATTTTGGTGGAGCTGCAGATGGGAGATAACCTTGGCGTGGGCTTGGCAGCCGCCTTGGCGGCATCGGCGGTGTTTCTGCTGCGTAAAGCAGAAAAGGGACAAAAAGCGCAAGTCGCAGCCGATGAATTCGCCGTGCGCTATGCCTCCCAAAACGGCTACACCTCTGAACAGGCGGCTGCCATTTTGCTGAGTGCCCTGCAGCAGGT
>NZ_JANSJN010000044.1:0-21713 GCF_047462555.1 Synechococcus sp. B60.1 | reverse complement strand
GCATCTTGGCCTTAGGGGACTGCGCCGACTTTGTCTGGGGATCCCGTCTCTTGCCCAAGATCGGCGTGTACGCGGTGCGCCAGGGGCCGATTGCAGCACAAAACCTGCTGCGGCTCATCCGCGGCCAACCCCTGCTTCCCTACCGACCTCAGGCCACTGTGTTTGTCTGCGTTACGGTGGGAAACCGGGTTGCCGTCGCCGAGAAAGGCAGGTGGGCCTGGCGCGGCTACCTGGCCACGCTGCTGAAAAACCTGTTCGATTGGCTCTATATGCGCCAACGCAAGCCCGTGCGCTAGCAGGTATTCTTCTACGAAATCTCTACAGAGAACGGGGTTAAGATTAAGTTACAGACTGGCCGGAATGGGCTAGCTTCCTCGGCTTCTCGATCTCGACCCTATCGCCCTTCAATCCTCAAAAGCTCTTGACGCTCTCCGGCCCAAGCAGCGACCAAGCGGGAACAACAATGCCTCTCGATAACCTGCGCGGACTCTATCAGCAAGTCATTCTGGAGCGGTACAAAAAGCCCCGCAACTTCGGCAAAGTGGATCCGGTTCATCGCCACCAACGCGGCCACAACCCTTCCTGTGGCGACACCATCGACCTCACCTTGCAACTGGATCCGGATCAAGAGCGAATTGTCGATATCAAATTCGAGGGCGAAGGCTGCGCTATTGCCCTGGCCTCTGCCGATCTCATGGCTGACGCCGTGCGGGGGCGCACCATCCCCGAAGCGTTGCAGTTGGTGGATCACTTCCAAGCCATGATGCGCGGCGGCGCTGAGTTTCCGCGGGAGCAGCGGGCCTTGAACGCCATGAAGGGAGTTGCCCAATTTCCGGTGCGCATCAAGTGCGCCAACCTGGCCTGGCATGCCCTCAAACACGCGCTGGAATCGCCCGAACCCGGTGGATCCCCGGACAACCCAGATTTTGTGAGCAACGAAAACACCGACTAGGTTTCGAGCTCTGAGCGGTAACGTAAGGGATCCCTGTAATCCAGACAACTCCGAGGATCAGGGATGCCAGGGTGCCTCTTTGGCTCGTCTGGGAGCCAATGGCCTCAGCAGCAAGCCCTTCAACGCCGCCACTCTGGCCGCCGCAATCGCGGCTCTGCTGAGCTGGGATCCCTGAACCTGCCCCCCCAGATCCGTAGGATCCCCGCCGCTATCCGCCAAATGGCGTAGAAAAATCCTATAAATCGCGTACGTAGATCCTCGGTGTTTTACGTTTTTTTACGGATATCCAGGCTATAATGGGAACGTAAACGTTGGGAATACGGAGGAAACGCGGATGCAAGCTGGTGTCGATCTAACGCTAGACTACCGTACTTACCGCATAGCGGCCCTGTTGAGCGAGAGCTTTTCTTTGGGAGCACTGCTGGGAGTATCCCTCAAGTGGCAGGGTGAGGCCTCTTCTGAGGACGAGCCGCGGGCCGGAGTTTCCCGCCTCTCGCCGGAGCAGATTAAGCAGCGCTATCTCGTTCCTCGGCGCAAGTAACCGGGACTCTCGAAGCAACTCTCTCAAACGGAAACGACCATGAATACCTCTCTCGATTTTCTCCCTGTTGCTCCGGCCCCTAGTATCGCAGAAGTCGTGGAGCAAGTTTTCCGCAGCGGCCTTCTCAGTTGGCATCAAGAAAACCTCATCAACGAGCTGCTGTTTCAACGGTATTACTCCGAGGCCGACCTGGAAATGCTGGATCGCCTGACTTTGGCGTTGCTAAATCGGCAAATCGAAGTGGAAAAAAGTTTTGTAGCAAAAGCTGCCTGACCGCCAAAACGCATCAAGTTCCTCCAAAGCAACAGGGGATCCTCTGCGGATCCCCTTACCTGTCGATTAAGCTAGAGTCTCCTCAGCAAACGCCGAGGAGTTCTGGGCTGCAGCGGCCGGGTGTGAGGGCTAGACCGCGACGGTCTTCTTCACCTGAGCTGCCAAAGCGCCAGAAGCATACTTGGCTGCCATCTCATCCAAGGTAACCACCGGAACCTTGGTGCCATGGCCGGCACAGCCAAAGGCGATGTAGCGCTCAGCGCACACTTTTTGCATTTCCTTGATAGAAGGCTTGAGGAAAGAGCGGGGATCAAAGTCTTTCGGATTTTCGGCCAGGGCGCGGCGCACGGCAGCCGTGATGGCCAGGCGGTTGTCGGTGTCGATGTTGACTTTGCGCACCCCGTTTTGGATGCCCCGCTGAATTTCTTCCAGCGGCACGCCGTAGGTCTCGGGGATGGAGCCGCCGTACTGGTTGATGATGTCGATCAACTCCTTAGGCACCGAGGAGGAACCGTGCATCACCAGGTGGGTGTTGGGCAGGCGGCGGTGGATCTCGGCGATGCGCTCCATGTCGAGAATGTCGCCGGTGGGCTTGCGGGAGAACTTGTAAGCGCCATGGCTGGTGCCAATGGCTACAGCCAGCGCATCCACCTGAGTTCGCTCCACAAAGTCCACCGCTTGGTCGGGGTCGGTGAGCAGTTGGTCGTGGCTGAGGGCCCCTTCAGCACCGTGACCATCTTCTGCTTCGCCACGGCCTGTCTCCAGGGATCCCAGACAGCCCAGTTCCCCTTCCACGCTCACGCCGACCGCGTGGGCCACCTTGACTACCTCGGCAGTAACGGCCACGTTGTACTCGTAGCTGGCCGGCGTTTTGGCATCTTCTTTGAGGGAGCCATCCATCATGACGCTGGTGAAGCCGTTGCGGATGGCAGAGTAGCAGGTGGCGGGGCTGTTGCCGTGGTCTTGGTGCATGGCGACGGGAATGTGGGGGTAGGTCTCCACCGCCGCCAGGATCAGGTGGCGCAAAAAGTGCTCGCCCGCATACTTGCGCGCCCCTCGAGAGGCTTGCAGGATGACCGGACTGTTGGTTTCATGGGCAGCTTGCATGATTGCTTGGATCTGCTCCATGTTGTTGACGTTGAAAGCCGGAATGCCGTAGCCGTGTTCGGCAGCATGATCCAGCAAGATGCGCATGGGAACAAGAGCCATCGCTTACCTCCTGAGGTGCTGACCTAATGCGTGTGAGATTTGCTTACCGTTAATCTTAAGGTATCTTTCACGTTTTGCGGGATGTAACCCTGGAGATTTGGGGATCTCGCCAAAGCATCCTTGCTACTATTGGCCGCCATGCTCGCGCTCAGGCGCAACGGTTCTGTGGTGCCCTCCAGATACACTAGACGTGGGTAGAGCGCGGTGCGCTCCGAGGCAAAGGTCGCCTTGTCTACACTCGCCTGTTTACTTTTAGCTTTTTGTGGACGTTATTTTTGCCTTTTGTTTTGCATTTTGTGTTGTTTGTCCGGAGGATTGAGAAGGTGCATTGCAATCCGTGGCCGATCCTGGGCGCGAGCTGGGGAGAGACTTTGTCCCGCCGGATGGGTTTGGCCATAGCCTGCTGGGCAGTGGCGGGCCTTCAATCGGCGGCATGGGGGATCCCTGGACAATCGCCAAATCAGGTGGCTGCCTGGGTAAGAGACAACCCGGTACTGCGGCCCCGTCCGGGCGAGACGCTAAACATCCAGCGGGTGGAGCCAGATGGATCCCGGTTTACCTTTTTGGCCTCGGTGGCTCCGCCAGGACGGATCATCAACCCGCTGGATCGGGAGACGATTCGCTCGGAGCGCATGACCTTCTTTCGCCCACAAGGGCTGACGGCGGAAGATCTCTTTCAGGCGATTCGCGAGGTCTATGGGTCGGAGATTGCCGCCGATTTGGATCGGGCGGTGGAGGTGATCCGCTACCCGTCCCCAGAGGCCTTGGCGAATACTCCCGGCTATACCCTGGCCTTGGCCACCCAAGGTGTGGTGCTGCGGGGAAAGCAATTCGTCTATTGGCTGGAGCTGACGCAAAACCCCGATGGTCGTGTGCAGCAAGGGCAGGTGTGGGTGTTCCAAGAAGAATGGCTTCCTAAGGTGGAAGGGGAGTTGGCCGAGCGCTTTCCCCTACAGGTGAGGAGCCGCTGAGCTGGCCCTCAGGCAGACGGAGGTTTGCGGCTGCTAGGATCCGCCTCTGAATTCAGCAGCAGCCACGTTGCCTAGGAGGGCTAGGCCATACTGACAGCCAGGGGGTAGGGGGGCACGGCTGTGGTTTTGCTGGTTGGCCTCACGTTGTTCGGCAGCGCTTTTTGCCTTTTTTGGGGGCAGTTGTTGCTGGGCAAATTGCTGCTGCCGCTGTGGGGGGGATCCCCCCTGGTGTGGAATACCTGCCTGGTCTTTTTCCAGCTTGCTTTGCTGCTGGGCTACCTGTGGGCAGACCGGCTGGGGCGAGGGCTCGATCCCGGCCTGGGCCTGCTGCTGCACGGGGGCCTCTTGCTGGTGGGGCTGAAGTTTTTGTCCTTTGAGTTCGGGATCCCTGGCCAACGGGAAGAGGTCTTTCCTTCCCTAGCTCTGTTGGCTGACTTGACGGCGAGGGCGGGAGTACCCCTGGTTCTTCTGTCGGGGACGACGCCGTTGCTGCAGCGGGCGCTGGGAGGGGTGAAAAGGGATCCCTACGGGCTCTACGTGGCCAGCAATGCCGGCAGCCTAGCGGGGCTTCTGGGTTATCCGCTGCTCTTGGAGCCGCAGTTGTCTTTGTCGGGGCAAACCCACCTGTGGACGGGATCCTACGCCCTAGTCGCAGCGCTGGTGCTGCTGGGTGGGGTGGGGCTGCTGCTGCAAGGGCGGGGGGTGGCTTTCCTACGAACCGCTCCTGCTCTGGGGGATCCCAGGGACGTCGGCAGGACGGAGATCTGGCCCATCTGCTGGCGGGAGGGTTGCCGCTGGGCCGGCTGGGCCTTTTTGCCAGCAGCCCTGTTGGTGTCAGTCACCACCCTCTTGACCACCGAGGTGGCGGCGGTGCCCTTGCTGTGGGCCCTCCCCCTGAGCATTTATCTGGTGACCTTCATGCTGGCCTTCGGCGGCCTCTACCCCAATGAGTTGGTTTCGAGTACGACAGCTCTCCTGGCCTGTGGGGCAGTGGGGGCCCAGGTTCTGGGCTGGGTGAGGCCTTGGTTTTGGGTGTTGCTGCTGCATCTAGGGGCTTTTGGCCTGGTGAGCTGGTTCTGCCACAGCCAGTTGGCCAGATCTCGTCCGCCGGCCCAGCAGTTGACGCAGTTTTACCTGTGGCTGGCTGTGGGAGGCAGCTTGGGAGGGCTGTTCTCCGCTTTGCTGGCGCCGCAGGTGTTTGAGACATTACTGGAGTACCCCCTGCTCTTGGGGGTGTCGCTGGCGGTGTTGGCGGCACGGGGAGGGCGGCTGGGGCTATGGCTGGGGCTGGGGCTGCTCTTGCCCCTGCTGCTGCTGCGCTTCCACCCCCAGGCGTTATTTCGCCTCGGAGCTGCAGTGGGCTTGGCCGTGGGGGTAGCGGTGCTGGCCCTGATGGGAGAAGACGGGAACCGCGGCTGGCGCAGCAGGCTTGGCCGGCTGGGGACGGGGGTGGGGTTGGTTTTGCTGCTGGGACAGCCTTGGCTACCGCCGGGGCTGCAGGTGGTAGCCAGCGAGCGCAGTGTCTTTGGCCTTCACCGCCTTGTGGAATACCACACCGAGGCGGGCTCCTTCCGCAGTCTGCTCCATGGCACCACCCTGCACGGCAGCCAGAACCTAGATCCCCAGAAAGCCCTGGAGCCGCTCACCTATTTTTCCCGCGAGGGGCCGGTGGGTCAGGTGTTCCAGCAGTGGCGGGCGCAGCCGCGCTCTTCTCCAGCCCAGGTTGCGGTGTTGGGGCTGGGGATCGGCACCTTGGCCGCCTATGCCGAGCCGGGAGAGGAGTGGACGTTCTTTGAGCTGGATCCCACCGTGGCCGACTGGGCGGGCCGCTACTTTGCCTATCTCAAGGGGGCCAGGCGGCGGGCGCAGGTGCGGGTGATCTTGGGCGATGCCCGCCTCCGCCTGCAGGGGATCCCCAATGGCAGCTACGACCTGCTGGTGATGGATGCCTTCAGCTCTGACGCTGTGCCGGTGCATCTGCTCACCCAGGAGGCCCTGACCCTCTACCTCAGCAAGCTCAAGCCCCAGGGCTGGCTGCTTTTTAACATCACCAACCGCCACCTGGACTTGGCGCCAGTGTTGGCCGCCTTGGCAAGAGAATTGCGGCTTCCCGCCTGGTATCAAGCCCATGAAGAGCTCACCGCCGCCCAACGCCGGGCAGGGCTGGCTCCCTCCCGTTGGGTGCTGATGGCCAAAAGCCCTAGCGGCTGGCAAGGCGGGGATCCCTGGCAGCCTCTTTTGCCCCCAACCGGAGATGCGGTCTGGCGAGATGATTTTTCCAACCTGCTGCAGGCAATCCGCTGGCCCTTCTTGGCCCAGGAGGAGGTGGCTCACGAATTCGGCGGAGATCTCAGGCGGAGTTAGTATGAGTTAAGATTGTTTGCAACGTAACTAAAGCCCGCCCAGGAGCATGGCCTATGTCTTCCTCAACTGTGCAAGCCTTACCCAGGGATTCTCAAACCGTTCTGACCGAGGCCCCTGCGGCTTGTTTTGTGGCCATTGGTGGCAGCCTACGGCCCAATTCTCTGACCTATCGGACGCTGGAAGTGGTGCGGCGCGAGTTCGAGAAGCTAGGGATCCCGCTGCACCTCCTCGATCTGCGGCAGATGAAGCTGCCCTTTGCCGATGGCTCAGAATCCTACCCAGACTATCCCGACGTGGCAGTCTTGCAGGCAACAATGAAACAGGCGGATGGGATCATCCTGGCCAGCCCGGAGTACCACGGCGGCATCAGCGGCAGTCTGAAAAATGCCCTGGATCTGTTGCGCTTTGAGCACCTGGAGGGCAAGGTCTTCGGGCTGATCAGCGTTTTGGGCGGTGAGAGCAACAGCAATACCCTAAACCAGATGCGTTTAATCGTGCGTTGGGTGCATGGCTGGGCGATCCCGGAGCAGATTGCCATTGGTCGGGCTTGGAGCGCCTTCGATGAGCAGGGCAACCTCAAAGACGAAAACCTACGCCAGCGCTTGCAGCGCTTTGTGCAGAGCATGGTAACCAACACGTCCAAATTGCGCGGGATCCCAGCTCCCCTTTCCTAAAAAGGCGCTAGGCTCTCCAGCAGCCTCTGTTTTAGTAGCTCCCCCTTTTGCTCTTTCAGGGGAAAGGGGTTGGCGCCCAAGCAACGGCATGGCTAAGGTGAGCCAAGAGGAAGCTGCGGCAAAAATCTGCATCACCAAAGTCGGGCCATGGTTCAACCTGCTTCCCCCTACTCCTCAACTGGAGCTGGGACCATCTCTCCCCTAGTTGCCCTGCAGGTAACCTTGCAGCGGATGCGGGAGCAGAGCGATGCCAATGCCCTGATTCAGCTCACGCTGGAGTATGTCAGGGCGGTGTTTGGGGCGCCGCTGATCTGGCTGGCCCTCTATGACCATGCCAATCACCAGTTGGTGGGCCAAGGGGGGGTGACCCTGCGTAAAGACGATCAAGCGCTCTTGCGAGCTCTGTATCCCCTGCAGCCGGGGGAGATCTTGGAGCAGGTGGTGATCGAGCAGCGGCCCATCAGCGTGGCCGATCTCTCACAGGAGCCGCGCATGGGCCTTTGGCAGCGGGAAGCCAAGCGCCTGGGCGGGATCCAAGGCTGCTTCATCTACCCCTTTTCAGCAGTAGGGCGGCGGCGCTGCCTAGGGATCCTGATGCTGGGATCCCAGGTGTGGGGCATCACCACCCGCGAGGAAGAAAAGGCGCTCCTGGGGATTTTGCTGGGTCAGTTGGCCGCCTCTTTGCAAGAGCTGGAAAACGCCTGGAGGCAGCAGACCGAAAAACGCCTTGAGGATTCGCTCCTGAGGCTGGGAACGGCGATGTGCCAGGCGGGAGCCCTGCAGGAACGGGTCAGCCTGGTGAGGCAGGAGCTGCAGACGTTCCTGGGCGCCGTCCATATTCAGGTGTACTGGCACGAGCGCAGCCAGGGGCGGTTTGTTTCCCATGGAAGCGCCGCCAGGCCCAGCCAGCCACCCACTCCTGCCCCCATATCCAGAGAGGCCAAAGCGGGAGCAGCACCGCCAGGAGATGGCGGCTTTTCACTGCGGGAGTTGGGGGATATGTACTACACCCTCGCCGATGGCCAGGTGGTGGTGGGCGGCACAGGGACGACCCGCTCCGAGATCCCCCTCAAGCTGATGCAGCAATTGCGGGCCCAGGCGGCCTTGGCCGCCCCCATCTTGCTGGAGAAAGATCTGCTGGGGTTTATTTGGGTGCAATCGGAGGTGCCTCGCACCTGGCAAGCCTCCGAGCGCCAGTTGGTGGCCGCCGCCGCCAATGGGCTGGCCTTAGCCGCCCCCCTGGAAAATCTGGATCGCCGCATTCGCCAGTTGGCCGACGACCAGGAGTTTGTCCACCAGGTGGGCCGTTCGCTTTACAATCCGGCGGAGCTGCCGCAGGCTCTCCAGCAAGCGGTGGTTGGCCTGGGTCAGCGTCTGCAAGCCGGTGCGGTGGCCCTCCTGACGGTAGATCCCGATAGGCCAAGCCCCCGCCTCTTCTCCGAGTACCGCAGCGAGGGCAAGCAGGCTTTGCCGCCGCAGTTCAGCTCTTTAAGCGAGCAAGACTGGCAGGATCTGCTGCGCAGCGAGGTGGTGGCGGCGGAAAACTACGACCAGGATCTGCGCCTCCTCTCCTGGCGGCAAGACCTGGCCCCTTTGGGGGTGCGCTCCCTCCTGCTGACTCATACCGGCGCCAGCGGCACTGCCACCCCCGAAGGGCTGATCCTAGTGCTCCACCCGCGGCCAAGGGCTTGGAGCCGAGAAGAACGGCAACTGCTGCGCGGGACTGCCCAACAAGTGGGATTGCTCCTGCGGCAACTTCGGTCTCAACAACGGCAGGAACGGCAAGAGCACTTGCTCAGCGGCCTGATTACCGCTTGCCTGACTTTGCAAAACCTGGCCACCCCTGCTGCTCTCTACGCCACCACCGCCCAACAGGCAGCCCAGCTCCTCCGGATCCCTTTGGCGCTGGTGGTCAGTTGGCAGCCGGGGGAGAGCCGGGCCTGCTTGCAGCCGCCCTTTGCCGCCGCCCCTGAGTTCTGCCCCAGCGGCCCCACGGAGATCAACCGGCAGGATCCCTTGCTGGCTGCTGCGCTGCAGGCAAGAGGGCTCCTCCAGCTTGCCCAGGAACAGATCCCGGCAGCCAGCCGCACCTGGCTTAATTCCGCGGGCCTGGGCTCCTGGCTGCTGGTGCCCTTGGGGGAGACGGATCCCTCGCTGCCGGAGCCCCTGGGGGTTTTGATCCTGGGAGCAGAAGCGGACAGAGTCTGGGAGGCGGAGGAGCAGGCGGCTGTAACGTTAATTGCCCAAACCTGTGGCTGGACGCTGCGGCGCCTGCTTTGGGTGCAAACTTTGCAGGAGCGGCAGGAGGTGCTCAGCGAGTTGAACTGGTACAAGCACCGCCGCCTGCTGGATATGCAAAATGCCCTTCTAGATAGCCTGCGCCGCCTTGGCCAGGTGCCGGACATCCCGGGAGATGAGGCCACCCGCTGGCAAAAGGTGGTGGAAATCGGCAGGGGGCTGCAGGAGCTGGCCGTCTCTACCAATCCATTGTTGCAGGCAGAAACCTGGCAGGTGCAGCCGCAGTTCCAGTCGCTGTCTTTGGCTACTTTGGTGCGCAAAAGCTTGCGCCGGGTGGAGGGCCTGACCCAAAAACGCAAGCTGTGGCTACGCGCCCACGGCGACCTCAGTCTCGCCGTCCAGGGCGATATCGGGCGATTGGAGATGGTCCTCTGGGAGGTGCTGCTGGCTGCTGCCTTGCGCAGCCCGGAACGAGGCCGGCTGGATCTGTGGGGCCAAGCCACAGAGGGCTATGCAGAGCTGCTGGTGGTGGATCAGGGCCACCTTGATCCCCACCTGCTGACGGCCTTGCAATGGGATCCGCAACAGGTCATCTACGCCGATCCCCTCTTCCAATCGCCGCTGCTGGTGAGCCCCGGCCTGGAACTTGGTCTGTGCCAACGGGTGGTGCAGCGGATGGGGGGGCAGCTCTCCTTCTATCCGTCTGGGGATGGGCGCTCCGTTGCCCGGCTGCTCCTACCGCTGGCCAGCGAGGAACTGCGTCCCCCCCCCGCCGTAGCCTCAGGGGGACAACGCCCTCAGCAGCCAAAACAGGGGCAACAGGGCCAGCACCCCCCGATCTAGCCGCCGCAGGTGTAGGCGGTGCCAGCGCAAGGGGTGGTCGGGGCCGGTCAGCCCACGCGCCTGCATGGCCATGGCTGTCTGCTCCGCCCGCAGGAGCAGGTTTTCAAAAAAGCGCTCCACTAGGGCCAGCAGGGTTTGGATCCCGCCCCGGAAGCTGAGGGATCCCCAGCGCACGTCGCGGGTGCGCACTGCCCGCACCAGGTTTTGCACCTCCTCCATCACCAGCGGCAGAAAGCGCAGCGCTAAGGTGAGAGTGAGGATTACCTCCGCAACCGGCCATCCCCAGCGTTTTAGAGGCTGCACCAGGTGGCCGATCCCCTCTGTGATCTCTTCTGGGGCCGTGGTCAGCAAAAACAAATTGGTGGCGTAGAGCAGCGTAAAGATGAGGGTGCCCAGCCGCAAAGCCACCGACAGAGAACGGCGGGACACCTGAAAGGTTCGCTCCCCTAGGGAAACTTGCAGCAAGCGGTAGCGGTAGGGGGTTGGCCAGGCACGGGTTTGCTCCCGCCAGGCCCGCTTGGCCGCTGCGCGGGATCCCTCTTCCACCCCCCAGTCATAGCTGGGGATGAGCCCATAGCCCACCACCTGCACGTCCTGCCGCTGCGGCTGCGGGAAAACCCCCAACCCATCGGGAGCGAAGCAGGTGATCCCAAAAGTGAGCAGGCTGAGGGCCAACACCAGCGAGAGCTGGCCCGACCAGACCCGACGCGGCAGGCGGGCCGCCACCGTCAAGAACAACAGAACCGCCACCACAGCCAGGCGCCAGCCATTGCCAGCCAAAATTGGGCTGAGCAGAAAGCTGAGCAGCCAGGCCAGCTTCACACGCGGATCGAGGCGGTGCAGCCAGGTGCGCGGCTCTTCCAGGTAGATCCCCAGCGGGGCGTTGCGCAGAATATCCACTACAGGCAAACGGGAGACAGGTTATCCCCCAAAAGAAGAACGGAAGTTGGCAGCAGAAAAGGCTTAGAGTCGCTCCACCAGACGGGTTGAGCCGGATTGGGCGGCGACCCATCCCCCCGGGGCCCCCTCTCGCTCAACGCGCAACCAGACAGGCACCTGTCCTTCGCCAGCCTGCACCTCTACCACCCGCAGCAGAGCTTGGCGCGGAGCGGCCCCGACGATAGCCCCGGTCAGGCTAGGCTGCTGGCGAATGTTAATGCCCTCATTGGCAATCACCCGCACCTGTTGCACACCCCGCCACTCGGCCAGAGGGCCGGTCAATTCAGGCTCAGGCGTGGGTTCCGGCTGGCCTGGATTGTCAATGGCAACCGGCGGCTGCTCCAGTTGCACCTGGGGCTGCTCCAGCGGCGGCGCCGGCGGCGTGAACAGGCTCCTCAGCATCTGCCAGATCACCAGCAGGGAGAGGATGCCCACGCCGACCACTCCGGCCAAGCGGATGCCGAGGGGAATGGCAGGGCGCTCACCCCGGCCGCGTCTTGGCCCAAAACGGCTGCGGCGGTAACGCTCCACCTCCTGGGATCCCCACTCGTGGGCGTGTGGGATCCCTTCCTCGAAGGGGGGCTTGGCCGGCCCCTCGCCACCCCGGTAGGCGGGCAAATCGGACATGCGCGGAGGCTCTGGAGGAGGTGCTGTCCCTCCCCGCGGAGATGGGGCGGGTGGGCGAGGCCATTCTTGTGTTTGCTCAGGCAGGTGTGGGCCACCCACCATGGCAGGCAAATGGGGTGCGGGGTGAAAAGATTGGGGAGATAACGTCCCCGCCGGCGAGCTTTCGCGGCTGGGCATTTCGTCCAAGTAAGCCTGAACCTGGGGGTTGTCGAAGTAGGCCTTCAGGCTGGCCTGAGCGGTTTCCAAGGCGCGAAACTCCGGGAACACCTCCTCTTGAAACCACTTTTCCGTGAAGCGGCACAAACCCGGCAGATGGTCAGGGGAGCCGGCGGAGTGTTCTGCAATAAACTGCAGGGCCTCTGTTTCTTGGCTGGAGCGCAGATGGTCAAGCGCCTCCTCCGTCTGCCCCAGCAACAGGCTGCAGATGGCCTGCTCCAGATGGACATCCTGCCGCTGGGCCAGGCGGGCCAAGTAGCCGCGGGCGCGCCGCACCAAGGCCGGACGTTTTTCCAGATAGCCCGCTGCCAGCAACACCTGCACAGCCAAGTAAGTGGCCACCAGGGAGGGACGCTCGGCCTCTCGCTCAAACAGCTCCTGCTGTTCTTGGAGAGTGAGGTGGCGGCGCACCCGCTGGATGAAGCGCAAGAAATCTTCTGTGCTGAGGCCAGAGCCATCCTGCCCACTTCCTTCAATGCCACCCCGCTCGTCCAGCATGGCTTTCAGGAGGGCAAGCCCTTGCTGCCGCGCCAGGGCAGGATCGGCAAGCGCCTCTTTGCCGCTTTGGGCAGGGGCGTTAGTCTCAAGGCTGAGGAGCTGCAAAATGCGGTAGGGGCGCAGCTTGCCCAGATCAAGGCGGAACTCTGCTTGCATCTGCGGAAAAGCCTGGTACTCCTCCAGCTCCGCCAGGCCCGCCTGCAGAGAACGCGCCGCCTCTTCGTAGGATCCCTGCTGCCAGGCTTCCCGGCCCAGCTCCAACCGGCCGATGGCCCGCGCCAAAATGGCATCGGAACGGGCAGGGTGGCCCTGCTCCAACATGTGTTGAGCCAAATCTAAAGCCGCTTGGTAGTCTCCGGCTTCGCAATACAAACACAGCACGCCTGGCAAGAGGGTCTCTTCCACCGTCAAGGTGGGATCCGCCGGTGTCAGATGTTCGTCGTAGCTGTGCCGCGCCTCAGGGTTAAGCAACACCGAGGCCGCCTCTTGAATGAGCTGAGCGCGTGCTGCCACGGCCTGCGGCGAGAACCCCAGCAGCCAAGAACGCTCGCCCGGTTTGGGATCGAGCCGCTCCCGGTAAGCCTGTTCGATCTGATGCTCGTCCGCCCGTGGCGACAGCATCAAAACTCGGTAGTAGTCGAGGGGCACTCGCACCGTCATGGCTGTTGTCGGCTCTCCTAATCGCGTTGGATCCCTGAACCCGCCTCGACTTAACTGTAGTCTTTTCCTCAGCAAAAGGGATCCCCTCTTGCTTAGAGCCTACCAGTCCCAGCTCCCCGGCTCCCCCTTGAAGGGGCCTACGACCTTGGAGGTAATCCAGCCGCCGTAGAAATCTCCCGGCTGGGGCCGAACTCGCTCTCCATCCACCCGGCACTCCTGCACGCGGCCCGCATAAAAAGCAAGGTAGTCGCGGATGGGCCAAAACTCCGGGCTGGGATCCGGATAGCTCCAGGCGGCATCCACGGCCACTTGGGAGCCGACCTGGATCGTCCAGTAGCGGGCAGTTCCTTTGAACTCGCAGAAGGAGGTGCGGGTGCTGGGGCGGAGATACTCCAGCCGCACGTCGCTGGGGGGAATGTAGTAGGTGGGCGGGTGGCTGGTTTCCAGGATACGGTAGCAGCGGCAGCTGTGGGCGATGAGCTCGCCGTTGAAGAGCACTTCCACCCGCTCGGCGGTGGGCTCCAAGCGGGGCGGGCGCGGGTAGTCCCAGACGGATTCTTGTCCGGGCCGGGGCGGGATGGGCTGGGGGCGCATGGGCAGTCTCCAAAGCAGGATCTGACAGCACCTAAAGCAGACGGCTGGCCTCTACCAGTTTGGCGTACTGCACCAGCAGCAGAGACTGTTGCTCCGGCAACACCTGAATCACCCCCTGCTGCTGCAGACGGCCCAGCACCGCCGCCGCTGCCTCTCGGCTGACCTGGCTGATATCGGCCAAATCCTGGAGGGGAGGGTAAACAATGCGCATTCCCTGGGCGGTCTTCTCGCCAAAGGCCTCTGCCAGTTGCACCAGCGCATGTACCACCCGCAGCGGGGGGCTTTGTCGATCCAGATCGGCCTGCAAATTGGCCAGGCGTAGGCGGCGGGAGAGGCTGCGGGCTAGCTGGTAACACAGGTGCGGCTCCTGCAGCATCAGCGCCTTGAAGGTGGCCGCCGGGATCCCGGCCGCCCGCACCGGGGTCAGGGCCAGCACATCCCGCGAGCGGGGGGCCTCGTCCAGTACCGCCATTTCCCCCACCCAAGCGCCCGGTCCCAGCAAAGCCAAGGTTTGGGCGCTGTCTTGCATTCCTTCTGCTGTGCCGAGCCGCAAAGACCGCCGCACCTTGGCCCAGCCAGAGAGGATTAGATAAACCACACTGCCCCAGGCATCCTGCATCAAGAGCGCTTGTCCTGCCGCAATATCCCGCAGCTTCACCTGGGATCCCAGCCATTGCAAGGACGCTGCCGAAAGTTCCGCCAGCGTCGGCACCGCCTTGAGCTCGGAGAGGAGGGCAGCAGAGACATCAGGAGTCATGCCGGAGGGAGGTTGACCGTACCGCAAGCCCACTGTAGCCCAGCCGTCGGCTCAAGGGCTATCCTGCAGAGGGTTCTCGCACCGCTCTGCCCCCTTGGGCCAAGATCGGGAGAGGGAACCCAACTTCCCCCGTTGCGTCAGAAAACAGAGGTTCTGCTCGGGAGGGGATCCCTCCGTCGTTCAATAACCTATGGATGCCTATGGATGCTGCCCTCAGCGACATCACTGGCCAGCGCTGGTCGGTCTTGGTGAAGGACGTGCCTGTGCGGCCCGAAAAGCTCGCTGATCTGGATCTGGTGCTGCTCTGCCAGCAGGGATCCCAACCCCACCGCGAAGCCTTTGCCGAGCTGATACGCCGTCACCAGGCCTATGTGGACAGGGTGCTCTACCACCTTGCCCCTGACTGGCCCGACCGACACGACTTGGCCCAGGAAGTTTGGATCCGGGCCTACCGCCACCTGAAGCGGCTGCAGGAGCCAGCGAAATTTCGCAGTTGGCTGGGAAGAATCGCCACCAACTTGTTCTATGACGAGCTGCGCAAGCGCAAGCGGCAGCAGCAGCCTCTTTCTTTGGATGCCCCGATTTCGACGCGGGATAGCGAGATGGAGTGGGAACTGCCCAGCGAGAGCCCCAGCCCCCATGAGCACCTCACCACCTGCGAATTTTACGAGCGATTGCACCAAGCCGTCCGCGACCTACCGCAGGTTTTTCGCCAAACAATCCTGCTGCGGGAAATTCAGGGGATGGCCTACGAGGAAATTGCCGAGATCACAGGGGTATCTTTGGGCACCGTTAAGTCTCGCATTGCCCGCGCCCGTGCCCGCTTACAATCCACCCTAAAACCCTACCTCAACGGTGAGTGACCATGGTTCGCCGCAACCGCAACCCCGATCCCAGGGATTCCCAGCAGGAGATGCCGCTGGTGGAAGAGCGCTTTGAACAGTTGAGCGCCTACCTGGATGGGGAATTGTCGCCCCAAGAGGCGCGGCAGGTGGAAGACTGGCTGGCCAGGGATCCCCAAGCGCGGCAACTCTACAGCCAACTGGCAGCCTTGCAGGCCGGCTTGGCCAACCTCAAGGCCCCAACTTTGGATCCCGTCCAGACGGAGCTGCTGATCAGCCGGGTCTTCGAGGAGCTGGATCGACGGCCGGCCCTCGAGCTGGGTTGGTGGCGGCGCAGGGGCACCCCTTGGGGACGGGTGGCAGCGGCTGTGGTGGCCTTGGCGGGAGCCGGCTGGGCGGGCTGGCGCTGGTTGCAGCCACAGCCGTTGGTATCCCTAGAAAATCCGCCGGTGCGGGTGGCCATCGTGCCGGCCTCTGCCCGGGTTGCCCAGCGCTACCTGTTTGAGCCGGGGCAAAAACAAGATGCCTACTCGATTTTGTTTGAGACAACGCCGAACCTCGAAGCCGAGGGGGACTGGGAATGATGCTGAGCAGGCTTGAGAAAGATTGAGGAGTGGAGGGTGGAAAAAGCAGTTCGCCGGGCTTGTGAGCTAGCAGTTTGCCTTTGGCTAGTCAGTCTGGGATCCTTGTCGGCCCAAGCTGATCCCAGCGGCAGCCATCCCGCAGCGCCGCAGGAGCCACGCCCCTATCCCAGTGTCCTGGAGCCCACCAACCTGTCCTCACCGGGATCCCGTCTCGCTCCCACCCCCGCCCAAAATCAAGCGGCCTCTCCCGGGATAGAGCTATCGCCTTTTCCGAACTTCCCCCTCCTCAAGGAGTTGAGTCCACCCCCACCAACCTGGGCCGACTTAGGCATCCATTGGGATCACCTGGCCCTGCTGCCGGATCCTGAGCTAGCCGAGGCAATGGATAGGGAGTTCAACCGTCGCTTGGCCCGACTGAACCGGCAGATTGCCAACCAACAAGATCGCCTCTACCGCCTTTTGCAAACCTGGGACTCTGACGAAGAGGAGATCCGCCAGGTTCAGGCCCAACTGAGTCAGTTGCGCCTCGAACGGGATCGCTTGGCCCTGGAGCACCTGTTGCTGCTGCGGCAGTTGCAGGAGAACTTTGCCCTGCCTCTACCGAGTCGTTCTGCCGCCACCTCTCCGTAAGGTGGGAGCAGGTTATGATCGGCAGAGGGCAACCACTGACGGAGCTGAGCAATGGCCCAAGTGCCCAGCAACCCAGAGATCGAGCAATTGGCCGCTGCCATTGGCGAGGAAGTTTACATCGATGTGGCCCGGTGGCACCTTTACCTGCGGGATGCCCACCTGCATACCGTTTTGGCAGAGCGACTGGCTCCCCAGGTGATGGCAGGCAAGGTAGACGAGAATGCCGTTACCGAGGTTCTGCAAGGGATCCCAGTAAAAGTAGGGGGTGGGCGCAAAGAGCTGCCCCTGGCGGATCTGCTGCCCATGCAAAGCCTGCTCAACCTGCTGGATGTGCTGGAGGAGTTCAGCCGCAAATGGGCTCAGTAGAGGGGGAGAAACCATTTCACCTAAGGCGATTGCCGCCTCCCCTCAGCACCTGGCTTAGGGCCAGTGGTTTTGTCCTGCTGCTGGAGCTGGTGTCGGCCTGTCAGGGAACCGAGTGGGGAGAGCGGCTGCAACGAGCAGTGCGACCGGTGGGTCTGTCTGCCTCTCCCTCTGCAGATCAAGCAGATCAATATCAACAACGAAATCAAGTAAATCAAGCAGAGACGCCTTCGCCTCGGATCGAACCCCGCTTCCCCTCTGCGCCTGCAACTCCCCCTGCTGCCTTCACGCCTCTGCCCAGCCAGCTCAGCAGCCGCTTTGCGGATCTGGAGCCCGGATCCCTGGTGGCCCGCTCGGTCTATGACCTGGATCAACTGGGGGTCTTTGCTGATATTCCCGGCAGGGAATTTCAGCCCCAGCGCAGTGTTCGCCGCGGCGAATTTGCCCGCTGGCTGGTGCTGGCCAACAACGCCATTTACGCCGACGAGCCCAGCCGCCAAATCCGGCTGGGACCCGCCAGCGAGCGCCCCCTCTTTTTGGATGTGCCGGAGGAGGATCCCAACTTTCGCTACATCCAAGCCCTGGGAGCTGCCGGCATCGTTAGCGGAGACGCCAACCGCGAGTTTCGTCCCAACAGCCTGCTGTCGCGAGCCGAGCTAATCCGCATGAAGGTGCCTTTGGATTTGCCGCCTGGGCAAATCAAGGGATCCCGATTAGAACTGGAGGAGCGTTGGGGCTTTACCGATGCAGCGCAGATCCCTGAGGAGGCGGTTGCTCCCCTGGTGGCAGATCGCAGCCTGGAGAATGCCTCCACCGTGTTGCGCACCTTCGGCCCCATCCGTACCTTTAACCCCTTCCAGCCGGTCAGCCGTGGGGAAGCGGCAATTGCCCTGTCGGCTTTTGGAGAGCGGACGGCTCAGGAGGCGGTAGCCCAGCTCTCGGCCCTGCCAAGTCCAACGCCGGAAGCCGAAACTTCTCCGCCGGTAGCCCAGCCGGAACCCACCTCTTCCCCCAGTGCCGCTCCTACCCCTGAGGGCGAGCCTTCCCCCAGTGAACCGCCGGCAGTTACCCCGGGAGCAGGGAAAATCGTTACACCCCGCTAGGGGATCCCAGGCTTTAGGAACCGAGAGGTCGAAAGCTCCCAAGGAGAAAGGCTCTGTTGCCTCTCCCTAGGGCAGGGCTTCCCGCCTAATAATGATGGAAGAAGCTAGCTTTGGAAAAAGGGATCCCGTCTGTGTCTGCAACCATTCCCGAAATTCGCTCTGAAGAGCTGCTGCGCTACACCGTCATTGGCTCGCGGCGGCCCAGCGTCTATTTTTGGGCAGTGATCCTGACGGCAGGGGGTCTGGGCTTTACCCTGGCTGGTCTTTCCAGCTATTTCCACCGCAACTTGCTTCCCTTTTCCGATCCCGCCAGCCTGGTGTTCATTCCCCAGGGCATTGCCATGCTCTTTTACGGTGTGCTCGGATCCCTGGCGGGGCTGTATCAATGGCTGAGCCTGTACTGGAACCTGGGGGGCGGCTACAACGAGTTCAACCGCCGCACCCAGAAGATAACGCTGGTGCGGCAGGGCTTTCCGGGCAAAAACCGCGAGGTGCGGCTGGAATACGACTTTGCCGAGGTGCAAAGCCTGCGGGTCGAGCTGCGAGAAGGCCTCAACCCCCGCCGGGTTATCTACTTGCGGGTAAAAGGACGCGGCGACATCCCCCTCACCGGCGTTGGCCAGCCCCCTTCCCTGACGGAGATCGAAAACCAAGCAGCCGAGATTGCCCGCTTTCTCAATGTCAGCCTAGAGGGTATTTGAAATTCTCTTGGATTGTGGACGGCTGCTGGTCAGGGATCCCAGGAATTGAGGTAGCCCAGAAACCGGCTCAACAACATCGGGTCAATTGTCCAAGTAAACTCCCCTCTCCCGAAGGGAGAGAGGTTGGGGGTGAGGGATCCCTGCCTTGCAGAGTGCTCAAGAAAGGTCTAGGACTCGAAAGCTGCGGCTCCCGCAACTGTCAGAGAAGGGCTGGTCGCCTCTGGAGCAAAAGCCTGGGCTGTCGGGAACCCCAAAAACGGGCTTTGCTCCACCGCCTGGGTGGAGAGGGTAAATAGAGGATTGGAGAGAATGCCAGCCAAGATGGTGGCCACCAGCGTCAGCACCATGCCCACCCGCAAAGCCGGCATGCCTTCGGCCTGCCAGTTGGTCTCAGGGTAGTTTTGCACCGAAAGCGACATCTCCTGCGGCTCTTTCACCACCATGGTTTTCACCACCCGCACGTAGTAGTAGATGGAGATGACGCTGGTCACCAAGCCCACCAGCACCAGCGTGTAAGCCCCTGCCTGCCAGCCGGCCCAGAAAAGATAGAGCTTGCCGAAAAAGCCCGCCAGCGGCGGCAACCCGCCCAGAGAGAGCAGACAAATGCTCAGGCAAAGGGTGAGGAAGGGATCCTTCTGATAGAGGCCGCTGTACTCGTTGATTTCGTCGGTGCCAGTCTTGAGGCTGAACAGGGTGACGCAGAGAAAGGCTCCCAGGTTCATGGCCAAATAGACCATCAGGTAAAAAATCAAGCTGGCATAGCCCGCTTCGGTGCCCGCCACCAACCCAATCAAGACAAAACCCGCCTGCCCAATGGAAGAATAGGCCAGCAGGCGCTTGAGGCGGGTTTGGGCGATGGCCACCACGTTCCCCAGCACCATGGTCAAAATGGCCAGCACCGAGAGCACCGCCCGCCACTCTTCCGTCATGGCCGGGAACGCAGTGGCCAGAAAGCGAATGGCCAGGGCAAAACCTGCCGCTTTGGATCCCACCGACAAAAAGGCCACCACCGGCGTCGGGGATCCCTCATAAACATCAGGAGTCCACTGGTGAAAAGGCACCGCCGCCAGCTTAAAGCCAATGCCGCCCAGGCAGAACACCAAGGCAAGGATCCCCACCAGGCCGGCATTGGCCAGGTAGGGCGCGATGGCCGCCAATTGGGTCTGCCCCCCCGACAGGCCGTAGAGCAGCGACATGCCGTAGAGGAAGATGGCCGTGCTGCTGGCCCCCGTCAAAAGGTACTTCAGGGCTGCCTCGGAAGAACGCGGATCCCGCTTGGTGTAGCCAGCCATCAGGTAGCTGGCGATGCCCAGCGTTTCCAAGGAGACGAACACCATGATTAAATCCGTCGCCCCGGCGAGGAACATGCCCCCCAAGGTGGCCGTGAGCAGCAGCACATAAAACTCGCCGGTGGGTGTCCCCGCCTGGGCGATGTAGCGCTCCGCCATCATCACCGTCAGAGCTGCCGTTGCCACCACCAGGCCGCGGAAGAGAATGCTAATTGGATCCGCGGCAAAGCTGCCCAAGAAGCTCTCCAACTGGGGCTGCTGCCATTGCAGCACCAAGGTCACCAAGGCCCCAATCAAGCCGAAGAGGGAGAGGGCCGGCAGACTTTTGCGCGCCGCCGACCCACCCACCAGATCCACCACCAAGACAATCAACAGCGTGAGGGTGACCACCACCTCTGGCCAAATGGCGTCGGCATGCAGGTTTCCGGTTGGGGCGAAGACATCCATAGGAGAAGACTATGAAGAGAGATTAACGGGATCCAAAGCCAGCATACCGCGATTTCTGGGTTCTCTTCTCGCTTCAGGCATGGCTTCTCCCAATTATCTCAATCAAGACTCTCAATGCTCAGGCCACTCTTGATCACAGCCCCGCTAGAGCTTGGCACTAGAGGTGAGCACCAGTTTTAGGCGGGCGTGGATGAGATCCAAGTCCGCCAGCCCCAGGTCGATCTCGCCGTCGATGACAATGCCGGTGTGGATCAGCCGATCCAACAACTCCAGCAGGGATCCCTCGCCGTGGGGTTGGCCGGGGTAGTAGTCCCCCTGACGGGGCAGAAGCGTGCCCAGATCTCCCAAGTCCAGGTTGAGATCCGCTGGGTCGATCTCCAGCAGGGCGCAGAGTTGCCGAATTTGCTGGCGCAGGGCTTGCAGGCTGCTGCCGGCCCGCTCAATTTGCTCGGGCGAAAGGCGATTGGCTTCCATCTGGCGTACCACTTGGGCCTCCATCAACTGCCGCAGCAGCTCCACCAAGGTCAGCACCAGCGAGGCCAAACCGGCTTCCGGGCGTTTCCGGGTAGGGGTGAAGTCTTCCGGGCTGGCCGGGCTGACAGCAAGGCGAGGGGAAGGAACAGGCAGGGCCAACCACTGCTCAAAGGGCTGGCAAAACTGTTCTAGGCTGAGCAAATGGAGGCGGGGATCCCGAGCGGCCGCTTCCCGCTCCTCGGGCAGGTTGTAGCCCCACTCGGCTAAAAACAAGAGCACCTGCTCCAGTTCCGGTACACTCTGCACCTGGCGCAGCGTCTGCAGGCGATCCTCAACAAACCAGAGTTCCTCAGGCGCTACCTGGGTCGCTGCTAGCAGCCGCTGGAGGGTGGTGGCCTTGGGGGCGCGTACCTCCTTGCCCAGGATGCGGTGGCGTGGCAGTTGGATCCCTTCACGGAGCAAAAGCTGCTGGATAAACCGCCCCTCTTTGGTACTGAGAATGGCCAGGCGCGGCTCGCCGGCAGCCTGGATCTGGCGCATCCAGGCCGTTACCCCTGGATAAAAGCGGTGCAGCCCCAGCCAGCCCTGGAGATCCTCTGCCAGCCAGCGATCCCGCACCTCATCCAGGGCTTGGGCCAAAGCCCGCTCGGAAACCCCCGCCTGCTGCAACAACCGCTGCCGCCAGCCGGGCCAGTCTTGGCGCAAAGCGTCCTCTGGGATCCCTTGCTGTAGCCCCCACAGCAGCAGAGGCATCTCCCAGCCAATCTCGATTAGGGGTCGCAGGCGGTCGAAGGCAGGGCGCAATGGCTCCAACTGGGCAGGGGCCAAACCCCACACCTGACTACAAACTCGACAGGAAGAAGCAAAGTACTCCGACCGTCCGTCGCAGAGCACACCATCAAAATCCAGAACTAGAATGCGGGG
>NZ_JANSJN010000043.1:0-21885 GCF_047462555.1 Synechococcus sp. B60.1 | reverse complement strand
GACGGGATCCCGGTCCATGCTCTTTTCGCCTCAGCAGATACTCCCCTCCGCCCTCTACCCCCTCCTGCACCAGGGCCTGAAAACTCTTTTCCCGGAGGCTCTCTGGGAGCTGCCGGCGGATCCCTCTAGACGGCAAGTGGCCCTTACCTTTGACGACGGCCCCCACCCGCAGCACACGCCAGCTCTGTTGCAGGTTTTACAGGAGTTTCAGGTGCCGGCCACCTTCTTTGTGTTGGGGGAACGGGTGCAGCGCTGGCCCCACCTGGCCCGGCAAATCCGCCAACAGGGCCACGGGATTGGTTTGCACGGCTGGCAGCACCGCTCCTTTACCCAGCTCAGCCGCAGCGAATTGCACAACAGCTTGCGGCGCAGCCAAGCCGCCCTGGTGGCTGCCTGCGGCGGGATCCCAGAAGAATATCGGGCTGTGCGTCCCCCTAACGGACTGTTTTGGCCGCAAACGCTGGTGGATCTGCGCCGCTGGGGATTTTTTCCGGTGATGTGGAGCGTGGTGCCCGAAGATTGGCTGGAACCACCGGTTGCCCTGGTAGTAGAGCGGGTGCTGGCCCAGGTGCGGCCTGGCTCTCTAATTGTGCTCCACGATGGCGCCCAGGGAGGATCTCAAGTAGCCAAGGTGACGCGCCACTTGATCCCGGCCTTGAGAGAGGAGGGGTTTGACTTTGTCAGCCTGCCGGATCCTGGAAACCTTCCCAGTTGCGGAAAAGATTGAATACAGTAGGAGTCAGCTATCGAGCAGGGGGCAAGCTATGGGCGTGCGCAAGATCATCTACGGCATTTTTGGGCAGCGGGCCGGCAGCGTTATCGTCGGTACTTGGAACTGGCTGTGGGGGATCCCTGTGGACAAGGGTGGCACAGGGGCGGTGATGGTAGCAGAAGAATCGCTACGGGCCATGCAAGAGACCGTGCAGCGTCTGACCGAAGCCGTCGCCACCCAGGTAGCTGCCTACCAGCGGGCCGAGCAAAAGTACATGCAAAAGGTGCGGGAGTACCAAGCGCTGGAGAATAAGGCTCGCCTGGCCATGCAGCGAGGGGATCAAGAGGCCGCCCGCCTGGCCATGGCGGAAGCGCTGCGCATTGAGGCGGTTCTCGGCCCGCTCAAAGAGAACGTGGAAACAGCGGAGCGCTACGTTACCGCTGCCAAGCAAAAGCTGGCCCGGGAAAAAGAGCGGCTGGCGGCCTACAAGAGCGAGCTGAGCAACCTCAAAGACATCAACGAGGTAAACCAAGCTCTTGAGCAGATGACTCGCGTCAACAACGCCTACAACATCGACTCGGCCAAGTCCCAATTCGAGGCGGCCAAAAATGCCATCCAAGCTCGCCAGCTCAAGACCCGCGCCATGAGCGAGCTCTCCGAGGATCGCAGCGAGCAACTTGCCGCCCAACTGGATGAAATGGCCATGGACGACGAAGTCTCTCGCCGGCTGGCCATGCTCACTGGCCAGGGGGGCAGCTCCGCCAATCTGCCCTTGCCGGATCTGGATTTCGAGAAGCGGCTTCCCCAATAGTGGGGATCCCTTCTGGCTATTGCCCCGCCTTGTCGGGTCTTTTCCTTCGCTGGGGTGTCGTTCCCGGGGGAGAGGGTCAACTTAGTCCTCGGCGAAATCGGCTTCCACCACCCCGCCGGTCTCGGGGCTGGCAGCCACTGCCTGCGCCGGCACAGCTTGTGCCACCTGTGGCACTTGCACGATCTGGGGCGTGAAGACAAACAAGTTGTACACCGTGTTGCGGCGGATGTTGTCCATCATCTCCAGGAACAGCTCATAGCCCTCGTTCTTGTACTCGATGAGGGGATCCCGTTGGCCATAGCCGCGCAGGCCCACCGCTTCCCGCAGCGCCTCCATCTGCTGTAGGTGCTCCCGCCAGAGGGTGTCTACCTGTTGCAACAGGAAGAAGCGCTCCGCCTTGCGCATCAGGCCAGGCTCAAACGTATCCAAGAAAGCTTCTTTGGCCTCGTAGGCTAGCTCTGCCTGCTTGATCAGGTGGTTCAAGATCTGTTCGTAGGAGAGATCCCGCAAGTCGTCGGCCTTGAGATTCTCTTTGAGCAGGGGGATGAACTCCTGCATCTTGGCGGTCAGCTTATCGATTTCCCACTCTTCCGGCGGCAGCTCCGGGTTGACGTGAGCCCGCACGATCTCTTCGACGGTCTTGCGCACGTAGTCCAGGATCTTGGGTTTGAGGTTCTCCCCTTCCAGGATGCGCCGCCGCTCCGAGTAGATGGCCCGCCGCTGGTTGTTCATCACCTCGTCGTACTCAAACACCTGTTTGCGCAGGTCGAAGTAATACACTTCCACCTTGCGCTGGGCGTTCTCCAGGCTACTGGAAAGCAGCGGGTGCTCGATGGGCATGTCCTCATCCACCCGGAACATATCCATCAGCTTGGCCACCCGCTCGCCGCCGAAGATCTTGAGCAGGTTATCTTCCAGGCTGAGGAAAAACCGCGAGGAGCCAGGGTCTCCTTGCCGTCCGGCGCGGCCCCGCAACTGGTTGTCGATGCGGCGGGACTCGTGGCGCTCCGTGCCGATCACGTGCAGGCCGCCCAGCCGCACCACTTCCTCGTGCTCGGCCTCGGTTACCTTTTCGTACTCGGCCTTGATGCTGTTGTAGACCTCCCGCAGTTGCAAAATCAGCGGATCCTGCACTGGCGCCTTCTCCGAGGCCACCGCGATGAGATCTTCCACCACCAGCTCCGGCAGGCGGTTCAACCCATACTTGGCCACCGCCGCCGCCACCACCTCGTCTAGAGCCTGGCTAGTGCGGGGTGACAGCTCACAGGGGTAAAAGTTGGGAGAGACCACCGTCCAGGATTTTTTCGGCTTGGGCGAGGTTCCGCCAAACCCTTGCCCACCGCCCCGTCCTACCATGGGAACGGATCCCAGCGGGTTGTCGGCGTCCAGTTGCACCAGCTTGGGCATCAGCCGTTCCCGCAGCTTGAGGCGGGCCATGTACTCGGCATTGCCGCCCAAGATAATGTCCGTGCCGCGCCCGGCCATGTTGGTAGCAATGGTTACAGCACCTTTGCGCCCCGCCTGGGCGATGATCTCCGCTTCCCGCTCCACGTTCTCCGGCTTGGCGTTGAGGAGGTTGTGCGGGATCCCCATTTCCTTGAGCATGGCCGAGAGGCGTTCGGATTTCTCCACGCTGGTGGTTCCCACCAAAACAGGGCGCCCCTGGGCGTGCATGTGGGCAATTTCCTCGGCGACCGCTTTCCACTTGGCGTTTTCGGTCTTGTACACCAAGTCGGGGGCGTCTTTTCGGCGAATGGGCCGGTTGGTGGGGATCACCGTGACTTCTAGGTTGTAGGTTTTGCTGAACTCGGCTTCCTCGGTGCGGGCGGTGCCTGTCATGCCGGAGAGCTTAGGGTATAGCAGGAAGAGGTTTTGGTAGGTGATGGTGGCCAGGGTTTGGCTCTCGTTTTGAATCGGCACCCCCTCCTTGGCCTCCACCGCCTGGTGCAGCCCGTCTGACCAGCGGCGACCAGGGAGCACCCGCCCAGTGAACTCGTCTACAATCACCACCTCTTGGTTGCGGACGATGTAGTGGACATCCCGGATGAAGAGCTCCTTGGCCTTCACCGCATTAAAGACAAAATGCGCCCAGGGATCCTTGGGATCGAACAAGTCGGAGACCCCTAGCAACCGCTCGGCGGCTTCAAAACCTTCGTCGGTGAGGATGACGTTGCGGGCTTTTTCATCCACTTCGTAGTGCTCGTCCCGGATCAGCTCCCGCGCCACCTGGGCCGCCTTGAGGTACTTTTCGGAGGGACGGGCCATCTGGCCGGAGATGATCAGGGGAGTGCGGGCCTCGTCGATGAGGATGGAGTCCACCTCGTCGATGATGCAGTAGTTAAAGGGCCGCTGCATCACCTCTTTGATGTCGGTGGCCATGTTGTCCCGCAGGTAGTCAAAGCCCAACTCGCTGTTGGTGCAGTAGGTAATGTCGCAGTGGTAGCTGCGCCGCTTCTCGTCGCTGGACATACCCTCTTGCACCAGGCCAACCGTTAGGCCCAGGAAGCGGTGCACCTGCCCCATCCACTCCGAGTCCCGCCGGGCTAAGTAGCCGTTGACAGTAACGATGTGAACCCCTTTCCCGGTTAAGCCGTTTAAGTAGGCAGGCAGGGTGGCAACCAGGGTTTTCCCTTCGCCGGTTTTCATCTCGGCAATCTGCCCTTCGTGCAGCACCATCCCACCAATGAGCTGCACATCGTAGTGGCGCAAGTTGAGAACCCGCTTGGCCGCTTCCCGCACCACCGCAAACGCCTCGGGCAGGAGATCGTCGAGGGACTCCCCTCTATCCAAGCGCTGGCGAAACTCGGTGGTCTTGGCCCTGAGCTCCGCATCGGAAAGGGAGGCGATCTCAATCTCCAGCGAGTTAATCAGCTTGACGACAGGGAGGTACTGTCGGATCTTGCGATCGTTGGGATCCCCGAAGAGTTTCTGGAGGGCTTGGAGCATGAGCGAGCCTAGGCCAATAGAACGGGTATAGCGCAATTTTATCATTCCCCTCCCATTGTCTTGGGCGGCTAGAGCTTTGGCAGGAGGGAGGTGCTTGCGGCCAAGGGCAAGAAGATGTCAGGCTAGGGAAGCAAAGGGATCCTACGGCTTATGAATTTCTTGGGCATTGGGCTGCCAGAAATGCTCGTTATCTTTGCAGTGGCCCTCTTGGTGTTTGGGCCGCGCAAGCTGCCAGAGGTGGGTCGTGCCTTAGCTAAAACCTTGCGCAGCCTACAGGATGCTGCTAGGGAGTTTGAGGCGCAGTTAAGTCAGGAGGCCCAGGAGCTGGAAAAAGCCGCCCGCGCCTCTGCTCCCCAGACAGCAGTTGCAGCTTCACCCAAAACCAACCCCGTCGCCACCGCCGAGGCAGCTGCAAAACCCGTAGCTGCGGCAGAGCCTGGGGCCCCTGCGGACAACAACCCACCGACAGCAGATGCTGCTTAGCTTCCTCGCTTCGGCCTGGAGATCCCCTGCCTTTTTGGACAGGGGCAGCCATACCTCGCTCCAGGGATGGAGGCTGCTGTCCCGCTTGCTCTTGGTTCAAATCCTAGGGTAGAAGGGCTGACTTTATGCCCACGGCCACTTTGTTGGTCTCTTGTCCGGATCAAAAAGGGCTGGTAGCCAAGCTCTCCAACTTCATCTACAGCTACGACGGCAACATTCTTCACGCCGACCACCACACGGATCTCGAGGCAGGGCTGTTCCTGAGCCGCATCGAGTGGGATTTGGAGGGCTTTCGGCTGGAACGGTCGGAGATCGTCCCCGCTTTCTCCGGCATTGCCCGTGGCATCCAGGCCAACTGGGAGCTGCATTTTTCTGACACCCGCCGGCACATTGCCGTGTGGGCCAGCAAGCAGCCCCACTGTCTGTTGGATCTGATCTGGCGCCAGAGGGCTGGGGAGCTGCCGGCGGAGATCCCTTTGATCATCAGCAACCACCCCGACTTGGAGCCGCTGGCCCGCTCCTTCGGCATCGACTACTATCACATCCCCGTTTCTCCGGAGAACAAGGCCGAGGCAGAGGCCCGCCAGCTTGCCTTGCTCCAGGAGTATCGCATTGACTTGGTGGTGTTGGCCAAATACATGCAGGTCTTAAGTGGGTGGCTGCTCCGCCAGGCGCCGCCGGTGATCAACATTCACCACTCCACCCTGCCTGCTTTTGCCGGTGCCAACCCCTACCAGCGCGCCCACCAGCGGGGCGTCAAGATCATCGGCGCCACTGCCCACTACGCCACCGAGGAGCTGGACGAGGGGCCAATCATCGAGCAGGACGTGGTGCGGGTGAGTCACCGCGACACAGTAGCCGACCTCATTCGCAAGGGCCGCGACATGGAGCGCCTAGTCCTGGCCCGGGCCGTGCGCTATCACCTGGAAAATCGCGTGCTGGTCTACCACAACAAGACGGTGGTGTTCGCTTAGGGGAGCCGCGCCGTTCCAAGGGATCCCTTCCTCAGCAGGGCGGCGCTCCAGAAAGAGAACTGCTCTGCCAAACTGGAAAACAAGAGTAGAGGTGGGATTATGGCCTTCGATTGGTTTCGCCGTCGCTACACCGACTCCAAGGGTGGAGCAGAATCCTCCTCCCAAAACCCTGAGTTGGCGGCCCCCCCAGCGCCAGAGCCGGCAGCCATGTCGCCAGAGGACTACTTGGCCTTTGCCAAGGCTGCCTATGCCAACCTAAAGGCGCGGGCTGCAGCCCAAGCCACTCAAGCAGAGGTTGTCTCCCCAGCCGCCCCAGCGCCAGAATCGCCTGCAAGCGACGGAGCCCAGCCCTCTGCTCCAGAGGCGGCAGCAACTGAGGCGGTCTCTCCCACCTCGCCCCCTGTCCAGCCGGTTGCTGCGCCTTCCTTTTTTGATCTGGCTCCCCGTGCTGCCGAGCGCCTGCAGGCCCTAGAAGCCACTGCTGTGGAGGAGCCAGAGCCGGTGGCCACAACCGTGGCCGCCCCGCCCCCAGAGCCGGCGGCGGAAGAGCTGGTTTTCGACGAGGGCTTTCGCTGGTCAGCCGAGATCCTGGCGGCCCAAGGGCGCAAACCCGAAGAGATCTCCGTAGAAGAGATCTCCTGGCTGCAAAAGCTGCGGCGAAGTCTAGGCAAAACCCGCCTTAACCTCATCAACCAGCTAAAAGCCTTAGTGGGCCGCGGCCCTCTCGACCAGGATGCCGTCGAGGAAATTGAGGCAATGTTGCTGCAGGCGGATGTGGGGGTTGAGGCCACTGAGCAGATCATTCAGGCCCTGCAAAAACGCCTGCGCGAAGAGGTGGTGCCCCCAGAGGAGGCGGTGAAGTACCTCAAGCAGCAGATGCGGCAGATGCTGACAGTAGGGGATCCCACCTTTGCACCGCAGCGGGGCACGCTCAACATTTGGCTGATCGTAGGCGTAAATGGGGTGGGCAAGACCACCACCATCGGCAAAATTGCCCATGTGGCCCGTGAGTCTGGCTACCAGTGTCTAATTGCTGCCGCCGATACCTTCCGCGCTGCCGCTGTGGAGCAGCTCAAGATCTGGGCGGAACGCGCCGGGGTGGAGGTGATTGCCAACCCGTCCCCCAATGCCGACCCAGCGGCGGTGGTGTTTGATGCCATTACAGCCGCCAAGGCCAGAGGCACCGAGTTGCTGCTGGTGGATACAGCAGGCCGGCTACAAAACAAGAAAAACCTGATGGAGGAGCTGGCCAAGATCCGCCGCATCATCGACAAGAAAGCTCCCGAAGCCAAGGTGGAAAGCCTCTTAGTTTTGGATGCCACCCAAGGGCAAAACGGCCTGCGCCAGGCCCAGGTGTTTGCCGAAGTGGCCAAGCTAACCGGCGTCATCCTCACCAAGCTCGACAGCACCGCCAAAGGGGGGATTGCCCTGGCCATTACCCAGCAGATGCACTTGCCCATCCGCTTTATTGGTGCCGGCGAGGGGCTAGAGGATCTGCGACCTTTTTCCAGCTATGAGTTTGTGGAAGCTCTTCTAAGCGAGTATTGAACCCCCCTGGCCATGCGTCGCCGTCAACTTCTGCCCTGGAGCGCTGCAGTGGTGGCGGCTGGACTGCTGTGGGCTTGGGGCGGATCCCACTGGCTCCAGGCGGGCATGGAGCTGACTCTAGCCAGGCCAATTCAAGATCCAGGAGCACTGCAGGAATTTGTTGCCACCTTGGCCCAGGTGCTGTCGGGGGTGCTGGGCTTCACCCTCTCGGTGGTGGCCATTGTGGTGCAGTTGAGCGCGGATCGCTTTACCCCCAAGGTCACCGAGCTATTTTTGCGCGAGAAGGTCAACTTCTACCTGTTCTTTTTTCTCATCCTGGCCAATGTGGTCAGTTTGTGGAGCTCGATGGCCCTTGGTTTCTTCGACAATCCAAGACTGCTGATCGGGCTTAATTTGCTGCTGGGCACGGCCTCGTTTTTGCTACTGATCCCCTACTTTCACTTTGTGTTTCACTTCCTGCAGCCAACTTCGATTGTCCGCCGCATCGAACAGCAGGCACAGCAGGCGATTCTCAGATCTCTGGCTTCCCGGCCTGCCCAGTTCCTCCTTGCCAGACGACCTTTGGGCCCCGAGCAGGCCTGCCCCTCTGCGCCAGAGCCTTACTCGACAGCCCAGCAGCGCTGCCTGGCGGCTCTAGATGAGATCAAAACCATCGCCACCAGTGCTCTGCATCAGCAGGAGGGGGTTATCCTTCTAGAGGCCTTGGATAGCCTGAAGGCCCTGTGGCTATTCTATGCCGAGCACAAGGCGCACCTGCCCTGCTCCTGGTTTCTCCTGACCCCCGCGCTGCGGCGGGATCCCGACTTTGCCTCGGTGGATGAGCGGCTATTGAGCCAGATCGAGGCGGAGGGATCCTGGCTGGAGCTGAAGATCCTGCGGCAGTATCAGGCTCTGTTTGCCGAGGGGCTAAATGGCATGCGCCAGGTGAGCACCCTGGTAGCTATCCACACACGGGATCTGGGGATCCGGGCTCTGCAAAGCCAACAGCTTCGGCTTGTGGAGTGGGTAATCAAGTTTTTCAACACCTACCTACGGGCCGTCATCAACGCACGAGATATCCGCAGCGGCTACAACCTGCTCAAGCAGTACCGTCTGCTGGCCGAGGCTGCTTTGCGCCAGCGGCAGCCGGCATTGGTTTTGCAGATAGTCAGCCATTTTCGCTACTACAGCCTGGTGGCCTACAAGGCCGGCCTCTTTTTCCTCTGCGAAACCTTTGGCTTTGACCTGGGCGTTTTGGCCCAACTGAGCTGTGCGCTGCAAGCGGAAACAACAGAGGCCATCCTGCAGGTCTTGTTGCGCCTAGATCAAGACCCGGAAAGCGAGCAGCAGGAAGCCACCCTACGCGGGATCCGCAAAACCCAAGTCCGCTTGGCAGCCTATTTCCTCAGTTGTGGCCGGGAGGATTGGGCGAGGCTGATCTATCAGGACATGCAGCACGAGCCCTTGGCCCGCCTTCAGATTATCCGCCAGGAGCTGCTCTCTACGGCGGCAGAGTTTTGGGAATTTACCGACCGGGGGGAGAACTTCTACTACCTGGAGCCCGCCCTGCAACCCTATGCCGAGCAGTTTTTTGGCTGGTTTCAGGGACTGACCTCACTGGTAGATGGGCTAGAGAGTACCTCTGGATCCCTGGAGCTTCCCTAAAAAAAGCCAGATCTCTTTCCGCGGAGTCTAGTCTGGTTAGAGCCGCCACTGGCTGCTGTTTCAGAGGGCTTGTCTCATGCGTCCTTCCGGCAACCCCAACCGTCTAAGCAGTACTTCTTTTGTCCAGTTTCGCCGCGACCCAAACCTGCTGTCCTTTTGGGGCCTGAGCCTGTGGATCACGGGCCTGGCAGTGCCGCTGTTTGTGCTTTCGGGGGCGGATCCCAGCTTGGCTGGCTGTGACGAGAGCTTTTATGCCCAGATGGCCCGCGAGCTGCTGCGGGGAGGCAACTGGCTGGGGCCAACTTTTCTGGGGGAGCCCTTTTTTGAAAAACCTCCCCTGCTCACCTGGAGTGTGGCCCTTAGCTTTGCCCTCTACGGCGTAAACGAGTGGGCGGCGCGGCTGCCCGGGATCCTAGCGGCTCTGCTTTCTATTCCCCTCATTGGCTGGATTGGGCGGGCCTTTTTGCCAACCCGGGCAGCCCTGCTGGGCATGGCGGTTTTACCCCTCTGCTACCTCTGGGTGCAGCAGGGACGGCTGGTGGGGCAGGACGTGCCTCTAACCTGCCTAGAGCTCTTGGGGATCCTGGCCCTAGTCAACGGCAGCCGCGGCCACCGGCGCTGGTTTTGGTTGGTGGGGATAGCCTTTGGGCTGGGCCTCTTGATGAAGAGTGCCATGATCCTGCTGCCGGGGGTTGCTTTGATCCCCTACCTGTGGCAGCAGCGGCGGCATTGGCTGGGATCCAGCTCTTTTTGGCTGGGGATGTTGCTGGGCCTGGGGATCTTTGGGCTCTGGCTGGTGCCGGCTATGGGGGTGTATGGCGCAAAGGTGCTGGCTGCCTTGGTGGGGAAGGTATGGGATCTGGGGCGAGAGCCCTTCCATGCCGATGCCACTGGCTGGTACTACTTTTGGCACCTCCCGCTCCACGGCTTCCCTTGGACGGTTTTGGCCTTGGTAGGAGGCTGGCTGCTGCTGCGGCAAAAGCCGGGATCCACCCTGCTGGTTTGGTCTTTCCCCTTGCTGTTGCTTTTGCTCTTGCAGCTCTACCCCACCAAAACGCCCTACTACACGGTACAGCTCTATCCCTGGCTGGCTCTCCTGGCAGGGGTGGCCCTGGATCAAGCTCTGCCGTTTCCGCTCCGCACCGGCTCGGTGGCAACAGCGGGACGAGGTTCTTTGCGGGACAGGCCCCACCTGGCCCAGGTGCTCTCCTGGGGGCTGGCGGCGGTGGGGACCCTGCTTTTGGGTTTGGGAGTGGCCGTCAGGCGGGATGTCGAGGGATTGGAGCTGCTCCAACCCCACGCCTGGTCGTTGGTGGCCATTGGTCTGTTGTATCTGCTCTTGCCGGCAATCTGGAGCTGGCGGCGGGTGCTGCACTATGCTGGTGAACTCTGGGTGGGTACGCTCCTAGCTGCCAGCCTCCTCACCATGGTCAGCATTGTTCTGCGGCCTGACTTTGGCAATTTCAATCCCGCCTTCGCTCAGATGGACTGGAAACAGATGCTGGGCTCTGCCGACCCCGATTTTCCCGTGGTAGACATTGGCCGCAGCGGCCTGCCGGATGTCTGTCAAGCCCAGGCCCTCGCCTTCTACACCCCTAACCCCGGGCGATGGGTAGATAACCAGGCCCTACGGGCAGGGGAACATGGGGATTACCTCTGGGTCTCCCCTGTCCAAGCTCAGCAGCTATCGCTCCAGGAGCTGGGGCTACAGCCTTTGGCTGAGGTGGAGGGCTGGCAACTGGCGCGTCGCCTGGATCGAGCTGCCGGGGGGTTTTCTCCCTAGCGAAATCCTCGCCGAGGCTTTGGGGCTGATCTATCTGAGAGCCTGCCCCGGTTGGTGGTGATGTCTTCCCTCTCCTATAAGGAGGGAAGCTAGGAGGGAAGGCTCAACTATCCAAACTCCTGTTCGATGATCCGCCAGCGGGCGGTCATCACCCCTGGTTCGAGGCTGAGGCGGCTGACAACCTGTTCTAGAGCCTGGTCATCGCGGGTTTGGGTGACCAGCTCTGCTTCGACTTTAACGAGGTCGGGCTTGTTCTCCAGATCTTCGCTGTAGAGAGCTCGCAATTTGAGATGGGAAGGGGCTATGCCCTGCAGCAGAAGAGCGCGCAGGTGGGCTTCCGCATGGCTTTTGCAAATAAATGAACACTCATAGACCAGTTCCAGTTCTGTGCCTTTGAGGGGCTGCTGGTTGATGCGGTAGCCCAGGGGGCGCAGCAGAATATTGGAAATCAGCACAGCTCCTGCCCCAATAGCGGCTTGGGGAATATACCCCGCCCCGGCAAAGGCTCCCACGGCAGCCGCACACCAGATGGTGGCAGCGGTGTTCAAGCCGCGCACGCTGGCCCCTTCTTTGAGGATGACGCCCCCGGCCAAAAAGCCGATCCCCGACACCACCTGGGCAGCAATGCGGGTCGGGCTGCTTTCATCAGGAGTGAGAACTGAGAGCATGACAAACAAGGCTGAACCGGTGGCCACCAAGGTGTTGGTGCGCAGGCCGGCCATGCGCTGCCGCCACTGTCGCTCCAACCCGATGAGGGATCCCAAAATAAAAGCAACCGTTAGGCGGAAGGTGAAGTCGATCCAGGTCATAGGTCAGGCTCCAGTTCTCGTGGAGGAGTGAGGGCTAGCCGGCCACATCTGGGATCCCAAGGGCTTTGGCCGCCTGTTCCAGAGCCTGCCAGAGGGTTTCCAGTTGAGCAAAGGCCACTTCTGGGGCCAGCTTACCACCTGTTTCTAAAGCGCAGGTTATGCTGACTCGATGGGCGTAGCGCTGCAGCAGCAACCGGAACTGAGCTGTGGTGGAAGGAGCTTTCAAGGTCATGGCACACCTCCTGAACGAATAATCGGATTCAATCTCAACCCAGCTCCCCCAGGCCGGGGGTAGCCTGGGAGCCGAAGTTGGACTGCAAGGGGAAAAGAGCGGCCTCAGAGCTCGACTTCAACGCCGACCAGCCAAGCTACCAGGGTGAAATACACCCAGAGACCGGTGAAGTCTTTGATGGTGGTGATGAAAGGGTCTGCCCCGGGAGCGTGGTCAAAGCCCAGCTTTAAGAGGATCCAGGGCAGAATCGCCCCCAGAAAAGCTCCTAAAGTCAACACAATGGCCATAGATAGGCCCACTGCGAGACCCAACTGTGGGATCCCATTGGGTGCTCCCTGCCAGAAGTAAGCAATCACCCCAGCCGCAACCCCTAGAATGACACCAATAATGCCGCCAATACTGGCTTCTCGCAGCAAGTAGCCAAGAAACTGCTTCACATTTATATGGCCCCAGGCGAGACCACGGGCAAAGATGGTGGTGGATTGGGTGCCAACATTGCCGCCCATATCCATGATCACCGGGATGAAAACAGCCGCCGCTGTAACTGCCTGCAACACTTCCTCAAAGGTTTCAATCACTCCCCCCACCAACATGCCACCGATCAGGGTGATGATCAAAAAAGTGAGGCGCAAACGCACAGAATACCAGCGGGATCCCTTGACCAGCCGCTCGCTCCACACCTTATCGCGGCTGAGCAAGCTAGCCACCCCGGCCTGGGCCAAAGCCGCATCCGTAGCCTCCTCTTCCACCAAGTTGATCACATCCTCAAAGGTGATATCCCCCACCAAGCGCCCTTCGCTGTCTACCACCGGAATGGCCGGCAAGCCGGAATCCTTAAGCAGGCGGGCTGCTTGCAAATCTCGATCGGTAACCCGAGCAACAATATCCGATCCTTCGATCAGCTCCCGAATGGGTAGGTCGGGATCCACTTTCACCAGCCGCACGGTGCGCACCAGACCTTTGTAGAACCGCTGGTCATCGACCGCAAAGATGACATCCAGCTCGTCGTCCCCCAGTTGGGAGTCGCGCACGCTGGCCAAAGCCGCCCCAACGGTGAGGGTATCGCGCACCGCCAAGTAGCGCAGGTTCATCAGCCGACCGGCACTGCGCTCCGGGTAGTTCAGCAGGATATTCACGGCTTCACGGGCTTCTGGGCTGAGGTTGGCGATCAGCCGCTTGGTAACTTTGGCCGGCAGCTCCTCAAATAGACGCACCCGCTCGTCTGGGGGTAGGGCTTCCACCAGCCGGATCACCTCTGGGTCTTCCATGCTGCGGATGAGATCGGCCTGTTCTTCGGGCCGCAGATACTCAAATACCGCCATAGCTTTGTCTTTTTCCAACAGGCGAAAAGCCAAAACCCGCTGCCGTGGAGAAATCTCCATTAACTGCTGCACCAGCTCGGCAATAGGGGCACGATTGGCCGCTCGCTTGGCGGCTTCCAAAGAGGCGGGAGAGAGAAGATCGCGAAGCATGTTTTGCCGCATAACAAACCTCCGAAGGTTGAAGTTAGCCGGATAAAAGACCCGGAGGGCAACGGCCAACTCGTGCTCCAAAGCTCATGGGAGCCCTGAAGCTGAACGCCTCACAAAACCTTAGATCCGACTCGAAGCCCAAAAGCCCAAGTCGATAAAAGGGATCCCCTGGCCCACGAACACCTACAAAAGCCAAAGCCAGGGGAAGTCCCCTTTGAAGCACTCCTGATTTTCCCTTTTCCGATGCTCAGGTCGAGCTCTGCTCAGCCCATCTGTTCGTCGCCGACCGAGAGAGCCACCCAAGCCAGAAGCTATTTGAGAAAGCTCTCCTGCCCCTTCGCGTTGGCGAAACGGGATCCTCTCAAGCGACGACTGAAGCTGTCAGCGGGAAAAAGGAAGACACCAGTAGGATGTAGGTCTCCAAGGATTTGATCCCCGAAGAGCGATCCTTGCCGGCCAGTGCTACAACTGCCAGAAGCGTCCATGGTGTTGAACGTTTTCCTCCAAGAAAGTTGAACCGGAACAACCCGGACAGCCTGAAGAGGATCTCTTCAGCCCTTTTTAGGCTAGTTGCCGGAGGGGGATCCCGTCAACCTTTTTTCCGTTCCTTGCCTATCTCGGTGGCAGCAGCCGCTTCTCAAGGGCTAACGCCCAGACCGGAGTCACTGAGCTTTTTGCCATGGGCAAGGTCGGATTCGAACCGACACGGTTTCCCGCCGCATTTTGAGTGCGGTGCGTCTACCAGTTCCGCCACTCGCCCGGACTGGAACCATTATCCTACTGAACCGGTGGAACCTCGTCAACCATCCCTACGCACCGCGGGCTTGCTGCAGTTGTTGAGCTTTTTGCCGCAGCTTGCGGGTTTGCTCCATCACTTCCTCCAGATCTTCGTGGGAGAGGCGCTCCACGTAGTTGATCTTAATCTCTTCCAGCAAGTCTTGTAACAGGGAGCGGATCTCATCCAGCGCATGTTGCTGGGTGAGTTCGTTGGCCAAGACTTCGCCAAAGCGCCGCAACAGTTGGGCCGCCAACTGGGAGCCGACGGGATCCTCGAAGCTGTGGGTCAAGGTTTTATAGGTGGTGGTGGTCAGCTCGCTGGCCAGGCGCTCCGTCAGTTGGCCGGGCAGGGATCCGAGGCCGGGTAGCCGTTCCAGGGTTTGCAGGGCGGGGAGTTGTTTGAGCAGGCCATCCAGGTTGTAGCGGAGCAATTGCTCCACCTCCGGCTGAACCTGGGGCAGGACGCGGTAGAGGACGGTGCGAAAAACCAGGTTGGCAATGGCTTCCAGCTCGTTGATCTCGTTGAGGTCGATGTAGCTGCGGGAGGGATCGGCTGCTGGCAACAGGGGCAAGGATCCCCGCTGGATGGATGCCTGGATTTGGTTGATCACCCGCACGACGATGACCTCGGTCAGGTCTTCGGCGAAGTTGGTAACAAAGCCTTGGCTCACCTGGGCGCGGATCCGCTCCAGATCCAGCAACTGCGCCTGTCCCAGCCGGATGGTAACGGGGATTACCCGCAGCCAGCGCCAAAAGGGCAACAGCAGCAGCACATCGTACCAGCGCCAGAGCATGGCATCCAGCCAATTGACGCCGGTGTAGCGACGGCTGATGGCCACCGTGCGCAGCACAAATTCCAGCCCAAACACCAAGGCAAAGGGAAAGTCCAGCAGGGGGAAAAAGTCCACCGGGTTGCCGCTCTCGCCGATGGGGCGGGAGTAATTGGTCTCGAAGAGGGGGCGCAGGCGGGCCTGGAAAAATTCGATCCCGTCTTTGGGATCGACGCTGGCCAAGTATTCGGCAGTCCAGAAGCGGGCGAAGGCAGCCTTGGCCGAGTCGGCTTCGGGGATGTGCTCCCGCATCAAGTTGAGGATGCGCACAAACTGGCCGGTTTTGTTGGCGGCCTGAAAGGGGTTGGTCTCGATCATCTCGTCGCTCAGTTGCCGCAGGCGGGCTAGGATCGGTGCCGCTGCTTCCGACTCCACCCCAAAGCGCAGGGTGACCTGGCGCAGCTCATCCACCAGGGCCAAGTAGCGCTGGGTTTCCGGGTTGGGCTCAATGCCTTTAACCGGGTCGTACAGGTCGGTTACCGGGGAGCGGCTGGTCTGTTGGGAGAGGATGGGCAAGGGAATGGGAGGGCCAAAGGCACCGAAGATCTGCACCCGCCCCTGGAGCCAGAAGTCTCGCCAGGGCACGTAGCTGAGGTCGAAGAGCACCAAGCACAGGTTGCCCAAAGCCAGCAGGGCCATTCCTTTTTCGTAGAGGAGGAGCCAGCGGCTTCGCCCCTTGCGGACGGAACGTCTGATAATGCGTCGAGCGGCGTTCATGATCTCGTGCAACGGGTTGGGCTAAGCCAGCCCTAGCCTACCACCCCTGGCTTGAGCTTCTCTTGGCCGGGGCAAGCTGTTGCACAACTTGGCCAAACTGCTGCCAGATGGCCTCTGCCTGGGGTCCCACCTGGCGTAGGATCCAGCCCTGACAGATGGGATCCGGCGACCGCAGCAGCCAGTGGTGCGTATCCGTCGGCCACTCCGGCTCTGGCCAATCCCCCAGTAAGTACAGGGATCCCCAGCAGAGATGGGATCCCAGCACCGACGCGGCGGAGATATGCTGGTGGGGAAAGCGCAGGTCTAGGTGCTCCTGCAGCCAGAGTTTGCTCCCGTCTGTGGAGGCGGGGATCCCGGCAGCGACCCAAACCCGCAAGCTGCTGGAAAGGCGCCGAAACTGCCAGCATTCCCCCATGGCCAGCCGCCCGGCTGTCCAGATCTCGGCATAGGCCAAGCGGGCACTGGGATCCAGCTCGATCTGCACCTGTTGGCGGAAGTCTGCTCCTGCGCCCAGAATGGTCGGGTGAGGGATCCAGATCAGTTGGCTGGTGGGAGCCAGCTTGACCTTGGCCTGTTGCCGGCTCAGGCCGGGGTGGAGGCGGGTTGCCCCTTGGGTGCGAATTTCCAGCGCTGCGCCTGCCCCCAGCTCGATGGCGATGTGGTGGCGATCCCCGCCCAGCAGTCCACCATTGGGGTTGCGTAGGTAATAGAGTGTCGGCTCACCCGGGGATCCCAGCCATTGCAGGGGGGCCTGAGAATACTCCCAAATGTGGGTCTGTTGGCCTTGGCGGCTGATCTTCAAGAGGGCCTTGCCGAAGTTCACAGGTGGCTCACAGAGGGAGAATCGGCCTGGATGGAGCGAAAGAGCACCTCCCGCTCCAGCCAGCTCAGGATCTGCTCCAGCCCCTCGCCCGTGCGCAGGTTGGTGAAGACAAAAGGCCTGTCCCCCCGCATGCGGCGGGCATCCCGTTCCATCACCCCCAAGTCTGCCCCTACGTAGGGCGCCAGGTCGATCTTGTTGATCACTAGCAGGTCAGAGCGGGTGATCCCCGGCCCCCCCTTGCGCGGGATCTTGTCCCCTTCGGCCACGTCAATAACATAGATGCAGGCATCCACCAGCTCTGGGCTGAAGGTGGCTGCCAAGTTATCCCCCCCCGATTCCACCAGGATGAGATCCAGGGGACAGAAGCGGCGCTCCAGCTCCTGAATGGCATCGAGGTTGAGGGAGGCGTCTTCCCGAATGGCCGTGTGGGGACAGCCGCCGGTCTCCACGCCGATGATCCGCTCCGCTTCCAGCGCCTTGGCCCGCACCAAAAACTCGGCATCTTCGCGGGTATAAATATCGTTGGTCACCACGGCCAAAGACAGGTGATCCCGCAGCGCCAGACAGAGCTTTTCCACCAGGGCGGTTTTTCCGGATCCCACCGGGCCCCCAATGCCAACCCGTACCGGCTGAGCAGTCTGTACCATTGTGCCCGACCTCTGATACTTGAGGCTCTTTTTGGGCATTTTAGAACCAGGTGCTCGCAAGGGATCCGGGTATGGTTCGACTTTTGGTGGCAACTGCCGTGGTGCTGGTGGGCTTTTTGGTTGTGAACCGCCTCTATCGCAACCCGCTCGGTTCAGAGCCGAGGCCGGAACAGGCCAGCCCTGAGGCCGCCCAGCAAGGAATCCCCCAGGGAGGGCCGCTGCAGATCTACCAGTCGCGGGAACAGCTCCAGCAAACCCTCAATCAAGGGGCTACGGCCACGCAGCAGCAGGTGGAGGCCCTCGAGCAGTCCTTGGGGAATTGAGTTGGGGCTTGCAAACAGGGCTGCCGTCCGGCTTGACGGTGGGGCCGGGAAAGCCCGCACCCAAAGTTGTCAGAAGGCTTGAAGCTCACTCCTCAGTGGGAGCAGGGATCCCTGAGGAAACAGCCAGGGCAGCGGAGTGGAAGGCTTGGGCGGATCCCCCAAACGCGCTAAAGTCGAGAATGCTGCAATTTTATAGATCATCCATGCGGATCCCTCCTGTTCCCCCAGAAAAAGCCGATAAGCAACTGCAGAAGGTTTACGAAAGCCTGGAGAAAACCTACGGCACCGCCCTCAACCCGCTACAGGTGATGGCCCATAAGCCACAACTGATGCGGGCGGTGATGAACCTTTACGGGGCGCTGCACACCGACAACCCCAACCTGCCCGAAGAGCTGAAGGAGCTGGTCAGCATCCGCATTGCCCAGATCAACGGCTGCCGCCACTACTGCCTGCCCTACCACACCCTGCAGGCGCAAAAACACGGAGCTAGCCCGGCCAAAATTGCGGCGGTGGCCCAGGCCCGCACCAGCACCCTCTACACCGAGGCGGAGAAACTGGCCATCGAGTACGCCGAGCGCATGACCGTGCCTAGCATGGTGGTTACCGACAGCTTCTTTGCCCAACTCAAAGCCATCTGGTCGGATGAAGATCTGGTGGAGCTCTCGGCCTGGATCGGCTTTATGAACTTCTGGACCAAGGTCATCGCCGCTTTGGATGTGCCTCTGGATCCTGTTTTTGCGGAGCAACTCCAGGCCTCCTAGGCCCAGTCGTCTCGCGTGCTGAAGCTACGGTCGTACACCTGGCCGCGGGCGTGGATCTGGCGGGTGCGGGCAAACAGCTCCTCTTCGCTCAGGCCCCACTGCTCCAAGATCTGATCCAAATCCTGCTGCAGATCCCAGGCGCCAGGGAAACCTTGATAGCGGATGCGCAGACGGGCGACTTCGGCCAGCACCCAATCGGAGGGAGGGTTCTCCCGAGCCTGCGCCATCAGCTCATCAAGCACAGCCCTGTCGGTGGCATATAGCGGATGCTGTTGCTCCCGCCGAGATAGGCCATTCGGGGGTGAACCAGATGCCGCCATCCCTCTCCTTACCTTTTTTTAAAACACTCTAGCCGAACCCATTAGGGGATCCTCAATGACGAAAATTGGGATCCCTGATGGCCCGAGAGGCCGAGGAACCGCGGGAAAGCCGTTATACTGCAAATGTTGCAGACCATAAACATTCTTCAGTTGCGGAGGCGGCGGCTATGGCCATGCCCATGATCGAGACCCGTACCGACCGGATGCTGCTCAACTTTGGGCCGCACCATCCCTCTATGCACGGGGTCTTGCGCCTGCTGGTCACCCTCGATGGCGAAAACATCGTTGATTGCGAGCCCGTGATCGGCTACTTGCACCGCGGCATGGAAAAAATTGCCGAAAACCGCACCGTGGTGCAATACCTGCCCTACGTCTCTCGCTGGGACTACGGCGCTGGCATGTTCAACGAGGCCATCACCGTCAACGCCGTCGAGAAACTGGCTGGGATCCCGGTGCCCCGGCGGGCCAGCTACTTGCGCGTGATCATGTTAGAGCTGACCCGCATCACCAATCACCTGCTCTGGTTCGGCCCCTTCTTGGCGGACTTGGGTGCCCAAACCCCCTTCCTCTATGCTATGCGGGAGCGGGAGTGGATCTTGGATTTGTTTGAAGCCGTCACCGGCATGCGCCTCATCAACAACAACTACTTCCGCGTCGGGGGCGTAGCGGTGGATTTGCCCTACGGCTGGACGGAAAAATGCCTCGATTTTTGCGAGTACTTCCTGCCCAAAGTAGATGAGTACGAGCGGCTGGTTACTGACAACCCCATTTTCCGCCGGCGGCTGGAAGGGGTGGGGGTCATCTCCAAGCAGGATGCCATCAACTGGGGGCTATCTGGCCCCATGCTGCGCGCCTGCGGCGTCAACTGGGATCTGCGCAAGGTGGATCACTACGAGTGCTACGACGACTTCGACTGGGAGGTGGCCGTTTACCCAGAGGGGGATTGCCTGGCCCGCTATCGGGTGCGCATGAAGGAGATGCGCGAGTCCTGCAAAATTGTCCAGCAGGCGGTGAAGGCTCTGCCCGGTGGCCCCTTTGAAAATCTGGAAGCCAAACGCATGCTGGAGGGGCCAAAGTCGGAGTGGAACAAAGGCGATTACCAGTTCATCAGCAAAAAACCCTCGGCCAACTTCAAGATCCCCAAAGGAGAGGCCTACGTGCGGGTGGAGAGCGCCAAAGGCGAGCTGGGCATTTACATCGTCGGCGACGACAATGTCTGTCCCTGGCGCTGGAAAATTCGTCCGCCTGGCTTTGTCAACCTGCAGGTGCTGCCTCAGCTCATTCGCGGCATGAAGGTAGCCGATATGATCGCCATTCTGGGCAGCATCGACATCATCATGGGGGAGGTGGATCGCTAAAATACCGCTAGGAAAGCGAGGATAAAGGCGATGGCCTGGGCGATCTTGGTTCTGCCGCTTTTGATTGTTGCAACTATTGCCGCAATTATCGGCCCCAAGCAATGGGCCAAGTACCAAGAAGAAAGGCGTCGCCGCGCCGAGCAGCTATCTGATGCTCGCCTCCAGGCCATCATTCAGCAGGAGCTACGCCGCCGCCACCGTCCCTCTCAGTCGGATCCCAACGGCAAGGCTTAGTTAACGACACGGGATCCAAGGTTTTTTTGACCCACCGTCTTTAGGGAGCTACTCAACCCCATGACAACTGCCGGTATCGACCTACAGCTCGGCTTTGAGACTGCCCTGCAAAACTTGGGCTTGAGCCCAGGCGTCGCTCATGCCCTCTGGATGCCCCTGCCCATGTTGCTGCTGGTCATCGCCGCCACCCTAGGGGTGATGGTGATGACTTGGCTGGAGCGCAAGATCTCGGCAGCAGCCCAACAGCGGATTGGCCCCAACATGGCTGGCCCCCAGGGGGTACTGATCCCGATTGCCGATGGCATCAAGCTCTTGACGAAGGAGGATGTGCTGCCCAGCCTGGCCGACCCGGTTTTGTTCACGCTGGGGCCGATCTTGGTTTTCCTGCCGGTCTTTTTGTGTTACCTGGTGGTTCCCTTCGGCCAAAACCTGTTGATCTCCAACATCGCCATCGGCGTCTTTTTCCTGATCGCCACCTCCAGCGTGCAGCCCATTGGCTTGTTGATGTCCGGCTACGGCTCCAACAACAAGTATTCCCTGCTGGGGGGGCTGCGGGCGGCAGCTCAGTCGATCAGCTACGAGCTGCCCCTAGCTCTGTCGGTGCTGGCGGTAGTGCTGATGAGCAACGGCCTAGACACCGTGGGGATTGTGGAGCAGCAGAGCGGGCTGGGGATCCTCAGTTGGAACGTCTGGCGGCAGCCGATTGGTTTTGTCATTTTCTTGATCTCGGCCCTGGCAGAAACGGAGCGGATCCCGTTCGACTTGCCGGAAGCTGAGGAGGAGCTGGTGGCTGGCTACCAAACGGAGTACTCCGGCATGAAGTTTGCCCTGTTTTACTTGGGCTCCTACGCCAACCTGCTGCTGGCTTCCCTAATTGCGGCGGTGTTGTACTTGGGCGGCTGGTCGTTTGTGGTGCCGGTGGAGACGATCGCCGCCTGGGCTGGGATCCCGTTGGACAACCCCTTTTTGCAGATCGGCGCGGCGGTCTTAGGGATTCTCATGACGATGGTCAAGGCTTTTATCTTCGTGTTCTTGGCCATCCTCTTGCGCTGGACCTTGCCGCGGGTGCGCATTGACCAACTGTTGGACTTGGGGTGGAAATTTCTGCTGCCCGTCTCGTTTGTCAATTTGCTGTTGACGGCAGCTTTGAAACTCGCCTTCCCAAGTTTTTTCGGGGGTTGAATGAGAGTACAAGAGAGAGGAAAGCGACCATGACTTTTCTAAAGCGAGTTGGCGAATACGTAAGCGATGCTTTCAAAGCGGCCAAGTACATCGGCCAGGGGATGGGGGTGGTTTTCGACCACATGAACCGCCGGCCCGTAACTGTTCAGTACCCCTTTGAGAAATTGATCCCCTCCGAGCGCTTTCGGGGACGCATTCATTTCGAGTTCGATAAGTGCATTGCCTGCGAGATCTGTGTTCGGGTTTGCCCCATCGACCTGCCGGTGGTGGACTGGGTCTATAACACTGAGCTGAAGAAAAAAGAGCTCTATAGCTACAGCATTGATTTTGGAGTGTGTATTTTCTGTGCCAATTGCGTCGAGTTTTGCCCCACCAATTGCCTCTCGGTTACCGAAGATTATGAGCTAGCCACCTACGACCGCCACGAACTGAACTACCATCAGGTGGCGCTGGGCCGTCTGCCTTCCAAGGTCACGGAAGACCCGATGGTAACGCCGCT